>CAYPBD010000013.1:0-10045 GCA_964408905.1 Candidatus Woesearchaeota archaeon | reverse complement strand
TTTTTTTCTTAATTTTTTTGCAACTTCTCTTGATTTTATCATTAATTCAAGATACTCTTTTTTATTCAAATAAAAGATATCATCTGTATGTTTTTTTGGAATTATAAGCATATGTCCTGGCACAATTGGAACTTGGTCTAAAATACAAAAGAATTTTTTATCTTCCCAGATTTTATCTACATGAACTTTTTCATCCCTCATTTTACAGAAAATACAATCTTTCATTTCATCCAAAATTTCATTTTTCTTAATTTATTTAAATCATTTTTATACATTTCTCTTAAATCTTTTATTTTATAATAACTCATTAGTATTCGTCCGAATCCAGGCCCCCAAGCTAAAACAGGAATATGTTTTCCTAATAAAGGAATTGTTACTTCAGGTCTGAACATTCCTGCTCCTCCTAGTTCCAACCAGACTTTTTTTTCTGGGTGAAAAACATCTATTTCTACTGAAGGTTCTGTATAAGGGAAATAAGCAGGTCGAAATCTTATTTTATCATAACCCATTTTTTTGAAGAATTGTTTTAAATAACCAAGTAAATGTCTAAAATTTGCATTTGGGTCAATGACTATTCCTTCTGTTTGATAGAATTCAAAACCATGGCACCAATCAACTGTCTCATTTCTGAAACATTTTCCTAATGCAAAAAATTTAGCAGGTAATTCATTTTGTTTTAATTTTGCAAGTGTCTGAGATGAAAGACATGTTGTATGTGTTCTTAAGACTAATTTTTTTGCTTCCTCTTCACTCCAATTATACTGCCATCCCTTGCTTCTTCCAACACCTGTTTCATGACTTTTTTTAACTTCTTTTACTAATTTTTTATCTGGTAATTCTGCTTTTTTATCTATAAAGAAAGTATCCTGCATTTCTCTTACGGGATGGTCTTGTGGTGTAAACAAAGCATCGAAATTCCAAAATGAACTTACAATCATATTTCCTGTCATTTCTTTGAAGCCCATTTCTGTCCAGATTTTTCTTCCATAATCAGTTGCTTGATTTACAAAATGTCTTTTTCCTCCATTAATTAGAGAAACCGGTGAAACTACATTATATATTCTGAATTTTTTCCCTTTCCACTGTGATTCTTTTTTTAGAATTTCTGGAGTTATCTGTTCAATTGAATCTTTTATTTTAATCCCTCTTTTAATTAGTTTATTTCCTAATTCAGTTATTTGGATGTCAATTATTTTTTCATCTTTTATTAAAATTATATTTTTTCTATTTTGGAGTGATTTTAGTGCATGAAGTTGTTCTGGAGATAAAGAATCATATTCTATTGGAAGAGATTCAAGCAATAATTCTTCAAGAGTTTTTTTAGAAATTTCTTCTTTGTTTGCACTTAAAATTATTTTTTGATTTTTTAATTCAATCATTGCTTTTCTCTTTAATGCTCCTATAGCTGCTTTGAATTCATCATTGGATAATCTGGTTTCTTTTTGTGCATCCTGAAGCGGGACAATTCTTTTTTCATCCAGTAGATTTAATAATCTTCTTTCTGGTAATCCTTTTTTCTTGTATAAAGCTCCATTAACCCCTATTTCTATTATTTTCTTTTTTTTGGAAAAAAGTTCTACTATTCCTTTATTTTGTAAATATCTTAAAGCTCTTAATACAGAGGTTTTATCTAAATTTGATTTCTGGCAAATTTCACTTATTTTTCCTTCTTTAAGATGTGGAAGGATTTTTCTTTCATTTGGACTTAAAGAATATATTATTTTCTGAATATCCATATTTTTTTAGAACAAATAACTATTAAAAAATGTTTGGTTATAAATGTTTAATAATCCAAGTCGGCATGCCAAGAACTAATCCTAATGCTTTTATATCATAAATATCTCTTTTATTTTTGAATGAAATAAATTTCATTTGGATTTTATTTTTATTACAAAGTTTTATGTTTTGCTTTATTCTTGCAAGAATTTTTGATTTTTCTTTTGCTTTGGAATTTATAATCTCATCAAGATTTATTCCAATCGCGACTTTCTTTTTTTTGGAAATTTTTGCTAAAACTTGATTAAAGCCAGAATTTCTTTGTTTTTGTTTATCTTTTCTTCCTGCCTGATTAATGAGAAGGACATTTATGTTTTCTTTTTCCAAGATTTTTCTATTTAATTCATCGTTATTTGAAGAGAAAATTATTTGATTATTGAAATTTTTTCTTATTTGTTGTCTTGCTTTATCAAAGTTGTTTTCACTGATTAAAATATCTTTTTTCATATTAATCTTTAATTATAGTTCCTTTAAACTTTTTTCCTTTAAGCAGGTTGTCAAGTTGTTTCAAATCTTTTCCTATAATATAAGTTGGAATTTTGTTTTTCATAATTATTTCTGATGCTGTTTGGTCAAGGACAAAATGTTGTCCTGGTTTAAATTTTGATTTGTTTGCCATTTTATTAAAATCCTGCCAGGGTATTTCAGGAATAAATTTTGCATTCTTGAATTTTTTTGGATTTTTATCATGCAAACCTGAGACATTTGTTAAATTAATAAAGATTGTTTTGAAGTATTTTGCAATTCCTGCTGCTGTTGAATCAGATGTTTGTTTTGGTTTGTATTCCAATGCTCCACAAAAGATAACATTTTGTTTTTTAACATATTTTTTTAAAATTCTCATTGTATGGGGAATTCCTTGTTTTGGGTCTATATTAAAAAAATAACTCATAAAACGGGCATTCATTCTTGTTGCAGAAATTCCAGAGAGGCTCTGAAGTTTTTCATTTATTTTAATATCTTTTAATGCAGAAATATATTTTCGGGCAATGCTTCCACCGCCGCAGACAACAATGAATTTGTGTTTTTTTGTATTTTTTAAAATTGTTTTTTTAAATTCTTTAAGATATTTTGTATCAATATTATTTGGAATAATTAAACTACCTCCGAGACTTAGAACTATCACCTTTTTTTTCATATAATAAAAAAGAGAAATGAGTTTTTATAATTTACTTAATAGTAAATAATTTATTATCTTTAACATTAAAAATATCTAATCTGACACCCGCATCAAGCCAGCCATGTGCATAATTTATTGCAGCAAAAGCATTCACAAAGTCTTTCTTGTTTTCAAAGTGTTTTGCATCTGAAAGATAATTTTCAACCATTTCAATTATTTCTTTTGAGTAATTTTCTTTTCCTTTAATTATATTTTCTTTTGCTTTTGTTAATGCTTTAGAAGTGATTGCAAAATATTTCTCAAGTTTTTCTTTTGTTATTTCTTTCATTTAATTCTTAACAAAAAGAAACTTTTAAATATAATGTTAGTATTATTATAAAATGAAGAGGTTAATTGTTATCTTTGGTGTTTGTATTATTCTATTAATGACTCTTGGAATAGTTTTTGCAAGTAATACTGAAGATTTTATTAAAAAAGATTTGGAAAAAATCGGAAAAAATGTTAAGAATGTAACAGAATTAGATAATGGTTTTTATGAAATAGATGTGGGAGAAGAAAAACCAATATTTGCAATTACATATACAGGAAAAATATCTCAAGAGTCTTCTAAGAAAAAAAATTCTAAAACTTTTTTGAATTTTGGATTTGCTGGGGAAATGAATGAGTCGGGGTTTTTAAAAAATTCAGGAGTTGCAGAAGGATTAGAAAAAGGTTATGTAATGATGAATAAAGGAAGTATTACAGGTATTTCAACAAATTTGGAAATTCTTGATTTAATAGATTCAGGAAAAATAGAAATAATAATTTATAAGAATGGAGAGCAGGTTGGTTTTAGAAATACTTTAAGTGCTGTTTCTTCTGGAATAAAAAAAGATTATGATATTCAATCAGAAAATATAGTGGTATTTGAGCCAGGTGATGTAATATCTCTTTATGCTAAAGCATCAAATGGTGTTGTTTGGAAAGATATAATAACAATGGTTGAAATTACATTTAATCAATAAAATTTTTAAATAGAATTTGGTTTTAAATAAAATGAAAGAAAAGAAAAAAAAGACAGGGTTAATTATTGGAATTTTGATTTTGGTGATTATTGTTTTGTTAGTAGTTATTGCTTATGCCTTTGTTGTAAGCCCTAAAATTAACGGAATGGTGATTCAAGGATATAATAAAGGATTTGAGGATACTATTGTCCAAATTGCACAAACTGCAGGATATCCTTCATGTCAGCAAGTACCTTTAAAAATTGGAAACCAGACTGTAAATTTAATTGCTGTTGAATGTCTACAACAAAATAATTAAAAAGAGATGGCAAAGAATACTCAAAGTTTTTTTTATAAGCGAGAATATATTTTTGTAGGATTGCTTGTGGTTCTTTTTGGAATATCTTTGATTTATGTTTCTTTTTTTAGAATTAATAATATAACAGGAAAAACTATTCTTGAGCATTATACTAATGAAACAAGTTGTGTTGTTGCTGGATATACATGGGAAGTTTTAACTGAAAAAAATTGTACAACTATAACTACTTGCGTAAATGAAACTATTAGTTGTAATCCTTGTCTTGAATATGAAATTATTAATGAAACTACTAATGAAACTGGAGAGTGTATTAATTGGACTTCTTGTGTTAATGAAAGTTGTGGTGAAGAGCAAGATTGCATTAATGTGACTGTTGGAGGTCAATGTGTGGGAGAAGTTTGTGATTCTGAACATTTAGATTTATGTTTTGAAGAAAATGATTGTGATTCTGCTGGAGGATATTGGTATTATAATTCTTGTCATTTAGATGAAAAGAAAATTTCATCAAATGAAACTGAAGAGAATATTGATGAATTTGCTAATGATACTGAAAAAGTTGAGAATATAACTAATATTGTTGAAAATGTTGAGGTTATGCCTATTTTAACAAATGATGAAAGAGAAGTTCTTGTTAATCATTTTGGGAATGAATCTGTTAAAATAATTAAGGCAGAACAATTTGAAGATGGTATTGAAATTACATTTAAATTAAATGATTATTCTATGATTCGTTTTTATGATAAAGAATTTTCTGATGTGGAATTAAATTTACAAATAGAAAAAGATAGAATTAATTTATTAAAAGATATTGCAAATACATTTTTACAAGAGGATGATTCTCCTAAACAAATTGAGGATTTTATTGGAGAATATCCTATTTAATTATTATAAATTTGATTATGTTTCTTAATGTATTCATTAAATGCATTTATATATGCTTGGGAAATTGAATAAAATCGGTCTCCTGGAACTGTTCTGCCAGCAATTGTTTGCTCTCCAAATTTTGCTTTTACTGTTGCTATTGAATTCTTTCCTATACCATGTATTTCAAAATTTTCTATATCTCCTTCAATGCCTGTAATTTGTTTTACAGCTGCAATTGTGGCAACAAGAGGATTTGCATGTTTTTGCTTAGATTTTTTTCTTCCATTTTTTACAAATACTTTTGAATTCTTCTTTTTAGACTTACAATAAACTAATTCTAATTTTCCGTTATTTTGTGACATTTGTTTTTCCTCCATGAAATTTAATTATTGTAAAATATTCTCTAGAATAAGAATAGAATAATGACAGACCCTTGAGAATACTTTGATGGGTCTATAATAAGAGTAGAAGTGATAAACTTAGAGCTAACAAAATCTTTGCAGAATTTAATTGTCTTTTGTTAGTCATATCTTTTAAGAGATGTTTTTATTTTTAAATCTTTTGGGGGAAAGGTCTTTTTTGAGGTGAAGGTAGCGGTCTTCTTGGAGTTATTCTTGGGGCTGGAGGCATTATAGTATAAGGTTGCCTAATCAGTTTTTTTATTATAAATTTTGAACCAATTACATTAGAAATTATTGCTGATAAAATAAGTTTTCCTACAACTACTCTAAAGACTCCTTCATTAACAGGTATTTTTGCAGCTTTGGAAAATTTTTGAATTATTCTGTCAATATCTTCTTTGCTTAAAGTTATTCCAGTTGATTTTGTTCCCATTGTTCCTGTGACTATAACTTTTTCATCAGGACTTGCTTCAATTGTTCTTACTGCAGGGTCTTTTATTAATGGATTTAATTTTTCTAAATCTATTTCCATACCTTTTGTTGGTGTAGGTTTTAAATATTGTAAGTGAGAAGGAAGTTTTGGTTCAGGAATTTTTAGAATAAGCGGTCTTGTTCTTACAGGTCTTGGAAGTTTTTTAATTATTTTCTTGGGTAAATGGATTTCTTGCTTTAATTTAATAAAAGGTTCTTTTTTTTCTATTACTTGTTTAACTTTCTTTTTCTCTCTTTTAATCTCTTTTCTTTTTTCTATTGCTTCTTCTTCTAAAATATTTTTTAATTCAGAAACTTCTCCTGTTTTTGAATGTTTGATTAATTCCTTTGTGAATTGCAAAAGAAAAAGTTTCTTAAAGTTTTTTGTTTGTCTGTGAACTGAGATTTCTGATTTTTGTGGCATTCTATTTTCTTGGAGGTTGAGGTGGTGGAGATTTTGGAGGCATTTTTGAGGAGATTGATTTTTGGTATCCTTGCATTTTCATTTGGGGCATTTGTTGTTGATTTTGTGGAGGAGTTTGAACAGGTGTAGGATAAATTGGTTGTTGTTCTGAAGTTTTTTCATGAATTAATGTTAACCCTCTTGCAATTATTTTATTTTGTTCAAGCAAATTATCTATTTTTTCTATAATTTTTTTATTGCTTCCTTTTTTTTCAATTTCCATATCTTTCTCAGCCAATGTCTTAGCAGATATTTCAAATAGTTCTAATAATTTAGATATTTGTTTAGTGAGACTATCGAATTTTATAGATAGATTAGTCATAACTTTTTGCAAAGATACAAAATTTTCTATTAATATTTTTTCTATTCCTGTTCCAGAATAATTTTTTTTAGGAGTAGATTTCTTTTTTATAGAGGATTTCACAACTTTTTTTGGCATATTTTAATATGGTTTCTTTTGTTTAAAAATTCTTCGGAGAATTTCAAAATATATCTAAAGTTTCATCTTCATCAGAGTCTTTATTATAAGGTTTAACTGTTTCTTGATAGTATTCTTCATTTTCTTTAGGAATTTTTTCTTTTGTTTCAAATTTCTTAGGTTCTTTTCCTATTTCTTCTTTTTGTTTAAATTCTGATTCATGTTTAAATTCAGGTGTCTCTTCTTCATCCTTAAATTCTTTTTCTTCTATTTCATTTTGGAATTCAGTTTTTTCTTTCTCTTTTTTAGATTCTTTATTCTGATTTTCTTTTTCTTGCTCTAATGATTCTGATTTAAATTCTGGTTCTTCTGTGTCTGGTTCTATTTCTTTTGTTCCATTTATTTCTGGAAACTCTTCATCTTCTTTTGGAGTAATATTTTGTGGTTTTACAAATTCATCCTGAACTTTTTCATTTTCTTCTATATTTGATTCTTCTAAATTTGGTTTTTCTCTTCCATTTTCTATTATCTTGGGTTGATATTGTCTTGGTTCTTCTCCTCTTTCTTTTTCAATTCCTGCAATATAATCAGAAATTTCTTTTGCTACATCTGCATTTACACTTATACTATCTATCCCTTTTTCTACTAAAAATTTCACCATCTCTTTTCTACTTCCTGCTTGCCCACAAATACTTGTTTCAACATTATTTCTTTTACAAACTCTGATAACAAAATCAAGTTGGTGCAATACTGCTGGGTGCATTTCATTGTATAAATCTTGGACTTGTTCATTTCCTCTGTCTACTGCTAAAATATATTGAGTTAAATCATTGGTTCCAAATGAAATAAAATTGATTCCTTCTTCACAAAAGTCTCTTATTAATTGAACTGCTGCAGGCGTTTCAACCATTATTCCTACTCTTGCCTGAAGGAAATTTATTTCATCAAGAATTTCTTTGACTTTTTTTAATTCATCGATAGATATTATTTGTGGCATCATTATTCCTATTTTTTTATCTTCCTCTGATACTCTTTTTAATGCATTTAATTCTGCCTTTAATATTTTGGGATGTTTAATCCCATATCTTATTCCATGCATTCCTAACATAGGATTTGCTTCTATTTCTGTTGGAGCTCCTTTTAAATTTTGAAATTCATCACTTCTTATATCTGAAGTTCTTACCCAAATTTTTTCAAAATATTTGGCAATATCTTTTACTCCTTTGAAAATTATTTCTTCATAATCTTTGACTTTATTTGTTTCTAAAAAATAATTTGGATGTTTTCCTGATTCTGCTATTATTCCTTCTATTCTTGTTAGTCCAATTTGTTTTATTCCTGTTTTGGATGCACGTTCAGCAAAACTTGGCAAATCTACTATAACTTTAATTTTTGTTTTTGTTTTCGCTGTTACAGGAAGAATTTCTTTTTGAACTGTTTCTGAGACTTTGCCTTTGTATATTTTTCCTGTAGAACCATCGACGGTAATTATCTCTCCTTCTTTTAATTTAATTGTTGCTTCTTGTGTTCCTACAACACATGGGATTCCCATTTCTCTTGATACAATTGCTGCGTGAGCAGTTAATCCTCCTTCATCTGTAACTATTGCAGCACATTTTTGCATGGTTACAACCATATCAGGATTTGTCATTTTTGTAACCAGAACATCTCCTTTAACAATTTTTTTTAAATCTTCTAAATTTTTTATTATCTTTATTTTTCCAAATGCAATTCCTGGAGAGGCAGCAAGTCCTGTTAAAATTACCTCTCCTTTGATTTCTTTTGCTTTTTCTATTCTTTTTCCAATTGTTGTTATTGGTCTAGTTTGGACAATTGCAATTTCTTCTCCTTCAATTGCAAATTCTATATCCTGTGGTTTTTTGTAATGTTTTTCTAATCTTAATGCAATTTCTGAAAGTTTTATTATTTCATGATCTTTCAAAACCTGTTGCTTTGATTTTTCTTCTTTTAATTTTATTGTTTCTTTTTCTCCTTTAGGACCTCTGGTAATAGCTATTTTTTTGTCTGATATTTTTTTATCTAAAATTTCTAAATCTTTAGATATAATATATTTGTCTGGAGTTATTGTTCCAGAGACAATTCCTTCACCTAATCCAAAAACAGCTTCAATTATTATATGGTCATTTTTGAATGAAGGGTCTTTTGAGAATATAACTCCTGATTTATCTGAATCAACCATTTTCTGGACAACTACTGCTAGACTTACTTTACTATGTTCAAATCCTTTTTTATGACGATAATATGTTGCCCTTGATGTAAAAAGGGATGCAAAACATTTTTTTATAGATTTAAGCAGTTCTTCATTTCCTTTAATATTTACATAAGTATCTTGTTGTCCTGCGAAACTTGCATTTGCTAAATCTTCTGCTGTTGCAGAACTTCTGACAGCAACAAATATTGGTTCTGAGTTTTCAAGAATATCAAGAGCAGATTCTTCTAGAGTATCTGAAGGTGTGCCCAGTAAATTATATGATTCAATAATTTCTTCTTGCATTTCTTTTGGTAATTCTGCATTAACAATTAATTCACGAATTTCTTTTGTAATTTTGTCTAATTGTTCTGTATTTTCATAATCTATTTTCTTAAGAAGCTCAATAATTTTTTCTTTTAATCCTGCTTTTTCTATGAAATAATTATAAGCCTGAGCTGTAACAACAAATCCTGGAGGAACAGGAATTTTTAAATTATACATTTCTCCAAGATTTGCGCCTTTTCCTCCTGCAACATTTCCAGAGTTTTTATCTAATTCTGAGAACCATTTAACAAAATCCACTTTTTCCTCTTTTTCTTTCATGTTTGGAAAAAGAAAAAATAGTTAATAAATATTGCGAAGTTTGATTTTTAATTATTCACTTATTGCATCAACAGGACATTGGTCAATTGCTTTTTTAATACAAGGTAATTTTTTTTGTGCTTTTACCTGTGCTTTTCCATTCTTACCAATTTCAAAAACTTCTCTACAGATTTGTGTGCAAAGTCCGCATCCAATGCATTTTTCTTTGTCCACTTTTACCATTCTTATTTATATTTAGTTAAGTTTATAAATTTAATTTATATTATTTTATTATGATTGGATGGATATTGCTTGGAGTAGGAGTTGTGATTGCAATAATTTTCTTTTACTATTTTAATCGGTTTGCTATTTTAGGAAATAGAATTGATAATTCTTTGTCACAGATTAATGTTCAGTTAAAGAGAAGAGCTGATTT
>CAYPBD010000012.1:0-14052 GCA_964408905.1 Candidatus Woesearchaeota archaeon | reverse complement strand
TCATTTAATTCATGCTGCGAGATATAATGCGGATTTTAAATATTTAGTTCATAATAATCAGGTTTTTGCTTTAACTGTTGGACAGCCGACTCCTACGACAGAAATTGGATTTAAAGATAAAACAATGCCTTTGGGTGTTAAAGTTCCGCCGTTGAATCCAATAAAGTTAATGCTTGCTGCTGGAGCAACTTTTGTTGCAAGGGTTTATGCAGATGCAAATCAGATTGAATATGTTTTGAAAGAAGCATTTAAACATAAAGGTTTTTCATTTATTGAAATATTGCAGCCTTGTATTGTTTTTCATAATGACAAAGGTTATATGGAAAGGACATATTCGTTGGACAAAGTTAATCATGATAAAACAAATTTTGCACAAGCATGGAAAAGAGCACAAGAATTTGATTATAATATTGTAAAGAAAATTCCTTTAGGGATTTTTTATCAAACTCAAAAACCAATTCTTGAAGAACAATATCCTCAACTTGCAAAACTAAAGCAAGATAAAAAGAGTTGGAAAGATATTAGAAGATAATTCTAAATAAAAAGATTTAAAAAAGAATTATATTCTTTTAATTTATGCCAACTACAAAAATAAAGTTTAATTGGGGAGTACATAGTTCTTTTATTGGAGATTACAATTTACCAGAGGAAAACGAAAGATGTCTCAAAAAAATATTAGATTATTTTCCTATTCATGGATTAAGAACTTTACAAGTTAATGGTCAAGAATATCCTATTTTAATGCTTCTTATGAATTTAGGAATAAATGCGGAAAAAAGAGATTATTTTCTTAATTCAATAAGAAACATTAATGAAGCTGAGAAATATTTTGAATCTGAGGGGAGGATTTTTCTAAGTAAAAGATTTAATAAAAATTAATCTCAAATCCCATAAACTCAATTTTTCAAAAAATAATTTTTCGCATCCGATTTCTTTTGCATTATAACCTAATTTTCCAAAATCAATTCGTGGTGCAAGAGATGAAGTAATTAAGAAAATTATTCCTTTTTTTTCTAAATGAGATTTTGCTTGTTGTAAGAATCTCAAAATTATTTCATTTCCTTTTTTTCCTCCTGTTGTTGCTGTTTGTGAATCTTTTGGTTCTCTTGAATCTTCTGGAAGATAAGGAGGATTGAAAATTATTAAATCATAAAGAAAACCCCTGTTTTTCTTTATCAATCTATCCTCTGAATTTGGGTCATGCCTGATTTTTCCTTTAAATTTTTCAAATAAGTCAGATTTAATGCAATGGAATCCGAGAAGATTACAATGTGAAACTGCTTTTGGATTTATGTCAGAAGAGAAAATATTTTTAATTCTAAGTTTTTGTGCTGTTTCTAAATGAATTCCTGAACCTGCACCTATTTCAAGAAATTTTAAATTAGGATTTTGATTTAATAATTTAGGTAATTCTTGTTTTAAAATTTCTGACATTAAAAAAGAATCTTCTGCAGGTTGATAAATTAACATTTTAAAAAAGATTATTAAAAAAATCTGCAAGTTCTTGTTTAAATAAAAAAACAGCTACCAATGCTCCTAATAAGAAAAGCAGGAAAAAAATCAAAAGAATGATAATTATTTTGCCTTTTGGTTTTTGTTTTTCGTATCCAGAAATTTTTTGAGGAGATATTTTCTCAGGTTTTTGAGTTTCTTCTTTTTTTATTTTTTCAGGCACAGCAGGCATTTCTTTTTTTACAGGAGGTTTTGTTGCAGTTGGTTCCCCATAAGATGAAACTTTTTGAATTGGTGTTTTAATTTGTCTTTGTTTAGAAGGTTTTTGTATCTTTTTCTGTTTTAAAGGCTTTTCTGGTTTTTGAGATATTTCTTCTTGTCCACCTTCTTTTTGTAATGTTCTTGCAGCTTCTTCTATTTCCTCTTTTTTATAACCAGCATTATAAAAAGTCATCATGGCCTGTTTGAGAGACTCTCCTTTAGATAAAGCTAATTTCAATCCTCCAAGAATTCCTTCATTTACCATCTAAATTATTAAGAAGATTATATTTAAAAATTATAGGTTAAATTAAAATTTTAAAACTTTTCCGTTTGAAGAAAGATGAGATGTTTCTCTGAATTTATACCCAAATTCTGATACAAGTTCAATGAAAGGTGTTTCTTGCTGCAAAGTTCCGTGAGCAGGAATTACATGTTTTGGTTTTATCATTTCTAATAATTCTCTCATGTCTTCTCTGCTTCCATGTCCATGAACATGAACATCTGTCTGAATTTTTACTCCGATTCTTCTTAATTTTTTATCAAGTTTTTCACGTGCAAGAATATTTACAGGAACAGGAATTACACTTGATGAAAAGATAAGATTATCTCCTGATTTAAAATGAAAAGGTAAAGTTCCTCTTGTTATTCTATCTAGAACAGAATTTTCTTCTGCCTGATGTCCTGTACATACAATAAAATATTTTCCTCTATTTTTTTCTAATTTTCTTAAGAAAGATTCTCTTTGTTTTGAATATTTTATTAATTTTATTTTTTTGAAAGGCCATAAATTTACTTTTGATGCTGCTTCAATGTTTTTTGCTAAACTCCTTCCAATAAAGACAATTTCTCTTTTTGTTTTTTTTGCAAGTTTTACAATATTAATTAATCTTTCAATATGAGAAGAAAAAGTTGTGACAAAAAAGGCTGAATTTTTGCCTTTCATTTTTGAAATTGCATCTTCTAATAAAAATTGTGCAATTCTTTCGCCTCCTGGTTTAGTTTCTGTTCCAGAATAAAGAGCATCTATAACAGCTAATTTTACTCCTTTTTTTCCTAATTCTCTCATCTTGTTATAATTTGGAGGTTTTCCTAAAGTGGGATAATTATCAAATTTTAAATCCAGTGCATAAAAGAAAATCCCTTCTTTTGTATGAAGTGCAGGAAAAACACATTGAGGAATTGAATGAGTTGTTCCAACAAAATCAATTTTATATTTATCTGATTTCCCTTGAATAGTAATGCTTGAATTTAATTTAATTGTTTTTAATGGATTATGAATTTTTATTCCTTCATCTTCTAAAACAAGTTTTAGGAATTGCATTGTAAAAGGAGTTCCATAAATTGGTGTATTAGGATATCTATTTGCAATATAAGGAACAGCTCCAATATGGTCAAGATGAGCATGTCCAATAAAAATTGCTCTTACCTTTTTTCTCCATCCGATTTTATCAAGAATTGTATCATCTGGAATTGCTCCAAAATCCCTTAATTTTTTTTCTGAATATTGTCCTTGCCCTTTTTTCTTGTTTTTTACAAATCTTGTTTTAGTATATTCTAAAAGTTTTTCTTCTTGAAGTTCAACTATACCAGGAATATAAAGGCCTGCATCAAAAATAAATACATCTTCTCCAACTTTTACTGCAGTCATATTTTTTCCTGCTTGCTCAAAACCTCCAACTGTGCAGATTTCCATTTTTATAATCTAATTCGCTCTCTTTTAAAATATTTGGAAGGATATATTTAATAAGGTTTCTCTCTTTATTTTTTTTGTAAAATGGGTTTTTCTTTTAGAAAACGGGTTTCTTTTGAAAAAGAAACTACGTTGGTAGAAAACTCGAAAAGACAATGTAAAAGAAAATTAAGATACTAACAAAATGAAATCTCTCAAACCTTCGATGCGAGAAAATAAAAGATATCTTCTAGTAGAAGGAAAAGATTTGAAAAAGAATATTGAAAAAGCGATTTTAGATTTTATTGGAGTTTTAGGAATGTCAAAAGTTGGATTGAGTTGGATTAAATCAAGTTCTAACTCTGCGATTATTTCTGTGAATAGGGAGATGGTGGATTCTGTGAGGGCTTCGCTTTGTGTGTGGTCTGAGAAAATGGAAGTTAAAAAGGTTTCAGGAACATTGAGAAGTTTAGGAAAATGAAGGCGTTATCTTTAAAACAACCTTTTGCAGAGTTAGTTGTTTCAGGAAAGAAAACTGTTGAACTTAGGAAATGGAATACAAAATTTAGAGGAGATTTTCTTATTCATGCTTCTAAGAATCCAGATAAAAAAGCAATGAAAAAATTTGGTTTTGATGAATTGCCATTAGGTTTTATTATTGGAAAATCAAAATTAATTGATGTTAAAAAATATTTGAGCAAAGAAGAATGCAACAAAGATAAGGATAAACATCTAGCAAATTTTTCATGGGGCAGATTTGGATTTATATTAGAAAATTCAAAAAGAATTAAGCCAATTCCTGCAAAAGGAAGCTTAGGATTTTGGAATTTTAATTACCAAAAAACTTTTAAATAATAAAATTTTATGAATTTTGAAGGAGAAAAGGAAATTAGATTTAAATTATAAATTTCTCTAAGATTAGAAAATGGATATACCGATGGATATGCAACATCAACAAATGGGGTATGACCGAACTGCGACTATGTTTTCGCCTGACGGACATTTGCTTCAGGTTGAATATGCAGAAAAAACAGTAAGACTTGGTGTTTCAAGTATTGGAATGATTTGCTCAGATGGAGTTTTTATAATTGCTGATAAAAGAATAGATGATAAATTAATTGTTTCTGAATCTGCTAACAGAATTCATGAAATTGATTCTCATATTATTGCAAGCACAGCAGGAATTACTTCTGATGCCAGAGTATTAATTGAAAAAGCTCAAGTTACTGCACAACAGCAAAGAGTGACTTATGACTCAGATGTTGAACCAGAGTTAATTATCAAAGAGATTTCTAATATTAAGCAACAATTCACACAATATGGAGGAGCAAGACCTTTTGCAGTGTCAATGATGCTTGCAGGAATAAATAATGGTAAGCCTCAATTATTTACAAGTGATGTTACAGGAAGTTATTTTATGTATGAGGCAAATGCAATTGGAGAGAATGATGAAAAAATTAAAGAAAAAATTCGTGAGCAATATAAAAAAGATTTAACAATAAAAAAAGGGCTTAAACTTGCTTTGGATGTATTTAAAGAAATAAAAGGTAATAAATTTAATGTAGATAAATTTGAAATGGCTTATATTCAGAGTGATGAAAAAAAATTAAAAAGACTGGAAGGAAAAGAATTAGAGGGTTTTATTAGATAATGGTTAACACTACAGCACGAATTAAAAAGGTAGGAAAACATTTTGAAATATTAGTAGATTTAGACGAAGCATTGAAATTTAAAAAAGGAGAAACTAATTCAATTACATCAGAAAATGAGGTTATTTTTACAAATATTAAACAAGGGGAAAGAGCGTCGGAAAAAGATTTGAAAGAAGCTTTTGGAACAACTGATGTTAATGAAATTGTTCAGAAAATTGTTAAAGAAGGAGAAGTTTTGACAACTCAGGAACATAGAGATGCTGAACAGGAAAAAAAGTTTAAGCAAGTTGTAGATTTTTTGGTTAATAATGCTGTTGACCCTCAAACTAGCAATCCTATTACCTCAGAAAGAATTAAAAGTGCTCTGGAGCAGGCTCATATTAATATAAAAAATGTTCCTGTGGAAAATCAAATTAAAGAAATTGTTGAGCAAATTAGTAAAATTATTCCTATAAAAATTGAAACTAAAAAAGTTAAAATAACAATTCCTGCTATCCATACTGGAAAAGTTTATGGACTTGTAAATCAATACAAGGAAAAGGAAAACTGGCTTGATAATGGAGATTTGGAAGTAATTGTAAATATTCCTGCAGGAATAATTATGGATTTTTATGATAAATTAAATTCTGCAACACATGGAAGTGCTTTGACAGAAGAGGTAAAAGAATTAAAATGACAGAACGAAAAATTGTAATACCTGGAGAAGTAATTGCTCAAGGCGATGATTATCTTCCTGGAGAAGGAACAGAAAAGAGAAAGAATGATATTGTTGCAATGAAATTTGGATTAGCTGAGGAATCAAACAAGCTAATTAAAGTAATTTCTTTGTCAGGAGTTTATCAACCGCGAAGAGGAAATGTTGTTATTGGAAAAGTTGAGAATGTTACATTTAATGGTTGGGTAATAGATATTGATGCTGCTGAAAATGCTTTTTTATCAGTCGCTGAAGTTCCAAGATATGTTAAAAAAGATGAATTAGAAGAGGTTATGGATATTGGAGATATGGTTGTAGCAAAAATATGGGGAATAAATAAGAGAGGAATTGATTTAAGTCTAAAATCAAGAGGACTTGGAAAAATAAATGATGGAATGATTGTAAGAATTAATCCAAATAAAGTTCCAAGAATTATTGGAAAAGAAGGAAGTATGATAAATTTGATAAAAGATGAGACTGGCTGTAATATTACAGTTGGACAAAATGGATTGATATGGATAAAGGGAAACAAAATAGAAGATGAATTACTTGCAAAAAAGGCAATTTTATTTGTTGCTGAAAAATCTTTTATTAGTGGACTTACTGATGAAGTAAAGAAATGGTTTGAAAAGCAAAAGTCAAAACCTCTAATTAAAAATCAAAAGGAGAAGAAATAATGGAAATAAAATTAGGAAGTGCTCGACCTTTGTTTGCACATGATGTAATGATTTCAACTATTTATAAAACAAGTAAAACTAAAAAAGGAAATATTAAGAAAGAAGCACATACAGAATTGTTATTTATAGATTTACTTAGTAAACAAGCAGTTGCAAGAATAGTTTTACCATCAAATGTATTAAAAGTTCTTCCACAATTATTGAATGATAATTTTAAAAAAGTAAAAAAAGAACTTAAAAATAAAGAGATGCCAAAAAAAGAAAAAGTTGAAATAAATAGCACTAATGCATCTTACTTAGGATAAAATGACAAAAAACTTTAAGAGACCAGATGGACGAAAAGTTGATGAAACAAGACCAATGAAAGCAAAAGTTGGAATTGTTCCAAATGCAGATGGAAGTGCAATGTTTCAGTTTGGAGACACAATTGCAATTGCTGCTGTTTATGGCCCAAAAAAAATGCATCCTCAACATTTACAAAATCCAGAAAAAGGAACTTTAAGGTGTAATTATAATATGATGAGTTTTTCTGTTCCAGACAGAATTAGACCTGGACCAAGCAGAAGAAGTACTGAAATTAGTAAAATAACTCAATGGGCATTAGAGCCTGTATTAATAATTGATAAATTTTCAAATATGGTAATTGATGTTCATATTTATATTTTGCAAGCAAATGCTTCGACAAGATGCGCAGGAATAAATGCTGCTGCTATGGCTTTGGCTCATGCTGGAATTCCAATGAAAGATATGGTTTCAAGTGTTTCAATTGGAAAGTTAGATAAACAATTAGTTGTTGATGTGAATAAATATGAAGAGGATTGGGAAGAAGGTGAAGGTGCAACAGATATTCCAATGACTTTTACAAATGAAGGAAAAATGACTCACATTCAATTAGATGGAAGAATTACTTCAAAACAATTAAATGAAGCTGTCGAACTTGCTCGAGAATCTTGTAAAAAAATTTATGAAGTTCAAAAAGAAGCTTTGAAGGAGATTGGAGAAAAATGAGTGAAGATTCAAATCCTTATAAAATAAAACATAAGGTATATGTATTTAAGAAAGACGGAAAACCTAAAATAATTTTAGGACATAAAGAAGATGTATTAGGATTAATGGTTTTAGCAAATTCATATGCTAAAAAAGAAATAAAATATTCAGATATTCAAAAAACAATAGAAGATTTAGGAAAGACTACATTGGAGGGGAAAACAAATGAGTAGAAAACTTTACGGACCATATCATCCGAGAAATTTATTAACAAAAAATGTTAAAATTGTAAATGTTTATAATGAAAATCATATGCCAAAAAAAGAAACAATGGGAAGATTAAATAAACTTGAATAGGAATTAAATATTAAAATAAATTAAAATGGATAAAATACAAACAACATCAGATTTGACTGGAAAAAGAATTAAGGAATATCTAGCAGAAGGAAAAAGATTTGATGGAAGAAAACCTGATGAATTCAGAGAAATAGTTATTGAGACAAGTGTTTCAAAAAATGCAGAGGGAAGTGCGAGAGTTAAAATTGGAGAAACAGAAGTTATAGTTGGGGTTAAAATGGATGTTTCTGAACCTTATCCTGATTCAAAAGATAAAGGAAACCTTATGGTTACTGCAGAATTAATTCCATTAAGTTCTCCAAGATTTGAAAGCGGTCCTCCAAGATTCCCTGCGATTGAATTGGGAAGACTTGTTGATAGAGGAATTAGAGAGAGCAAATTTATTAAACTTAAGAAATTATGTATTAAAGAGGGAGAAAAAGTCTGGACTATTTTTATAGATATTTATTCTATAAATGATGATGGTAATTTACTTGATGCTGCAGGACTTGGAGCAATTGCTGCTTTAATGAATGCAAAAATTCCAAAGTATGATGAAAAAGAAGAAAAGGTTTTATATGGAGAATTAACAAAAGAAAGTTTGCCTTTATCAAAAGAGATTCCTATTTCTATAACAGCGCATAAAATAGGTAAAAATCTTATTGTTGATCCTAATAGAGATGAAGAAGATTTGAGTGAAACAAGAATTACAATAGGTAGTTCAAATGGAGTTATTTCTTCTATGCAAAAAGGAAAAGAAAAAGAATTAAGTATTGAAGAGTTTAATAATATTTTAGAATTAATAATTAAAGTAGAAAGAGATATTTCAAAGAAGTTGGAAAAAATAAAATGAATGTGAATGATTTTACAAGATATGAAAAAGCAAGGATTCTTGGAGCAAGGGCTTTTCAGATTGCAATGAATGCTCCTCTTTTGATTAAGATAAATCAGGAAGATCTAGAAAAAATAAAATTTGATGCTTTGAAAATTGCTGAAATAGAATTAGATTCAAATATTCTGCCTATTTCTGTAAGCAAACCGTTTCCGAAGAAAAAAGAAAATATATTGAAAAGAAGTAGAACACATAAGATGAGTGATGCAAGAAAAAAGAAACTTGAAGAAAAAGAAGAAGAAGATGTTGAAGAAGGAGGAGAGATAATGGAACTTGCTAAGCCAGAAGATGAGAAAGAAGAAGGTGAAGAGACAAGTGGAGAAGAATAATTATAATTAACTTTTTATATAATAAATTTCTTTAATTACTATGAAAATTAGAGGGATTTCAGCTAAGTCTATCTTAAATTCCCGTGAAGAAAAAACAATTTGTGTTTCTATAAAGACAAATGTAGGAGAATTTTCTGCACCTTCACCTTCTGGAAAATCAAAAGGAAAATATGAAGCTAAACCATATAATAAAAAAATTGAAGATGACATAAAAAAGATAAAGCAACTTGGTGAATATTTTTCTGAGGAAATTCTGGAAAAATTTGATGATTTGAAAAGAGTTGAATATATTGCAGACAGACAAATTGGAGCGAACACTCTTTTTGCTTTGGAATCCTGTGTTTTGAAAGCTATTGCAAAAGAACAAAAAAAGGAAATATGGGAATTAATAAATCCCGATTCAAAAAAATTTCCAAGATTAGTTGGCAATTGCATTGGAGGGGGAAAACATTCTTCTGTTGAAAAAAAACCTGATTTTCAGGAATTTTTATTAATTCCTGATACAGATTCAGTTCTGCAAGCATATAATGGGAATAAAAATGCAAAAGTTGATGCTGAAATTATTTTAAAGAATGTAGATAAAAAATTTGAAAATAAAAAAAATGATGAAAATGCATGGATGACTTCTTTTGATGATAAGAGAGTTCTTGAGATTCTGAAAGATGTAAAAGATAATTCATGGGATAGTAAAAAATTATATTTAAGTCTTGGTATTGATGTTGCGAGTTCTGGTTTTTATAAAAGAAAGAAATATCTTTACAAGAATCCTATGCTTAAGAGAAATAAAGAAGAACAATTTGGGTATTTATCTAATTTAATAAAAAATTTTAATTTGTTTTATATTGAAGACCCTTTTGATGAAGAAGATTTTGAAAGTCATGCTAAACTTCTTAAGAAATTTCCAAAAAGTCTTATTGTTGGGGATGATTTAACTGTAACTAATCCTAAAAGATTAAAGAAAGCTATTGAAATGAAAAGTATTAATGCAATTATTGTAAAACCTAATCAGATTGGTTCTTTAATTAAAGTAAAAGAAGTTTGTGAAATTGCAAAAAAGAATGATATTAAGTTGGTTTTTTCTCATCGAAGTGGTGAAACAGATGAAACAATTTTGGCTGATTTAGCTTTTGGATTTGGTGCAGATTTTTTCAAATGTGGAATTGAAGGGGATGTTCGTGAAGGAAAAATTAAAAGATTGATTGAGATTGAGAAAAATTTACATTAAAAACATTTTTAAATTAAATTTCATCTGAATTCTTATGGTTGATGTAATTAAAGGGATTGAAGAAAATGTTGAAGAAGGTTTAGAAGAAGCAAAAGAAATTGTTGAAGATGGTGCTAAGAAAGTAAAAAAGGCAGCTGAAAAAATTACTAATGAAGTTAAAGAAGACCTTGCTTTGAAAAAATCTAAGAAAAAGAAAACAAAAAAAGAAGAAAAAGAAAACACTTCAAAGAAAGAAAGAAAGAAAGAATCATCAGAATCTGATGAAGATGAAGCTCATGAATTCACAGAAAAAAATATTGCAGATTTAAAAAAATCTGCTGAAGCAGAATCAACAGATATTGAAAAAGTTAAATCTCTTGAGGAAAGAAAAAAAGAACTTTTGGCTAAAGCAGAAAAACTTAAGGGAAAATTAAAAGAAGCTCCAAAAACAGAGGAATTAAAAGAGAAAGTTAAAATAAAGAAAAGGACTGATATGCTTATTCCTCTTGAGGATTATGTTAAAGCTGGAATTTATTTGGGAACAAAGGTTGTGACTCCCGATATGAAACCATTTGTTTATAGAAGAAGAGCAGATGGGCTGGCTATTTTTAATACAGATTTAATTGATGAAAAATTGAAAGAAGGAATAGAATATTTGTCAAAGTTTGAGGCAAAGGATATTATTTTAGTTTGCAAAAGACAGGCAGGTTGGAAGGCAGCAGAAAAGTTTGGGGAATTAACAGGAATAAAGGTTTTTACAAAAAAATATCCTGCAGGGGTTTTAACAAATACAACTTTACCTGATTTTTTTGAAAATGAATTAACAATTGTAACTGATTCATGGCTTGATAAAAATGCTTTGCATGATACTGTAAATGTTCATAAAAAAGTTTTAATGATTTGTGATACAAATAATTTCTCTAAAGGTGCAGATAAAGTTATAATTGGAAATAACAAAAGTCCAAAAAGTTTAGGTGTAATTTTTTATTTATTGACAAAAGGATATTGCAAAGCAAAAGGAATCAAAGCAGATATTCCTGAGTTGGACTGGTGGACAAGTGAAGAATAAATATATTTTAAAGGGCAATTCTAAAGAATAAATCACAAAGCTTTTAATATTTATTAATTATTTTATTTTATGGAATGTTGTGGGAAAAAAGATTGTAAAGATTGTTTAAGATTAAAGAAAAAAATTAATGCTCCTACAATGGCATATAAAACTGTTTATGGAAAATATCCTGAAGAGCCATTGAGAGGGAGGACAAATCTTCCTAAAAAAGAATGGAATGGGATTTTTGTTGATAAAAACTTAAAAGATAAATGGCTGAATGAATTAAATTCTCTGGATGTTGAAATAAAATCTACTGAAGAAGGGAAAAGTAAAGAAAGAGTTGCTTTTGTTATTTTTAGAATGCCTGAGGGCAAAGACAAATTATATAAGAAAGTAGAAGAAAATCTAAAAAAAGAAAAAGATTTGTTTGTTTATTCTGATATTGGAATGGGAAATCGTCCACGAATTTGTGTTGCAAAAGATATCAAAGTAGGAGACAAAAATTGGGAAGAATGGTGGAGTTCTTTGCCAGAAAAAATTGAAAGAGCTTATAAAAAAGCAATTAATTAAATCTTAAAAAATAACCAACTTTTTTCTGGCTTGCTTCCATAATTTGTTTTTATCAGACAATATTTTCCTGAAAGTTTTTTTCCGTGAAGTTCAAAAATAATTTTTTTTGAAGTTTTTTCAATTAAATTATATTTTCCATTATCCCAAATTTCAACTTTTCCTGCACCATAATTTCCCTCTGGAATTGTTCCATGAAATTTTGCATATTCCATTGGATGGTCTTCAACTTGTATTGCAAGGCGTTTTATTCCTTTGCTTTTTGGAGGCTGTTTTGGAACTGCCCAGGATTTGAGAACTCCATTCATTTCTAAACGTAAATCCCAGTGAAGATGCGACGCTAAATGCTTATGAATTGTGAAAATCAATTGTTTAGAAGATCTTTTGACTATTGGTTTTGGTTCAGGTGTTTTTCCAAATTTCCTCTTTTTTTGGTATTGTTTTAATGACATTAATAAAATTAATAATGAATAATATTTAAATTTATTTAGAGAAATAAAAGCTAATGTCACCTTAAAGTAACGAAATATTTATAAATACTAAATTAATATGAAATTTATGAGAAGAGAAGAACCAATACTTAAATGTTATATTTTAGATGATGGAAGAGTAATGGTTGGTCAAAGTGCTAACTTAGAAAAAGAAAGCCATATTGAGATAGAGGGTGGAAGAGAGAAAAAGGTAACTGGTAATTATATTTATATTAAAAAAGGAGTTTTCATTCCACAAGCAAAACTTGGAGATTTTACTAAATTTGAGAAATTAAGATATGATCCAAAATTTAAAGAAAAAATTATTAATGAATATATTAATTCAGATGACAGAGAAAATAAAGTTATCAGAAATATTTATTCTGTAATAAAACCTTATACAATTTTTGGAAATAAAAATTCTTTTTATGAAAATATTAAAGAAGAAGAATATCAAGATTATTTGAAAATGGAAGAAATAAGAAAAGAGGAAAAAAGAAAAAAAACACTTCCTTCTGCAGTTAACAATCTTATTAAAGGAGAAAATGTAAAAGATAGAAAATCTATTTATTCCTACTTCTCTTTGGGAGATTAAAAATCTTATATCAAACTTTAAATTTCTTTATATTACAATTCTTAAATGGATAGAATTCTAACGAAACATTTATATATAAATAATTTTTCAGTTTTTTGTAAATTAAGATGAGTACTTTAAGTAATACATCCAGTAACATTAAAGTATGATGTATGTAGAAGTAGTCATAGTTGTAGTTCTAATAAAATTTATTATAAAATAAATTGTAGCCAATAGTTAGGGGATGTGTGAAGTGTTCTTGATTTTTTATCATCGAGAATGCGCTGAGATTATTTATAATCAATGATGTTAAATCCAGTTGATCCTGCTGGCGGCTGCGGCTATTTGGTTTGTACTTAGGCATGCAAGTTTTTTTAGTTTCTTCGGAAGTTGAAAAGCGAACTGCTCAGTAACACGTGGTTAATCTACCCTTAAGTCAAGGATACTCTCGGGAAACTGAGATTAATACTTGATAAGAGATATACCCTGGAATGATTTATCTCTGAAACTCGAGCTTAAGGATGAGACTGCGGCTGATTAGGTTGTTGGTGGGGTAATAGCCCACCAAGCCGATGATCAGTAAGGGCTCTTAGCGGAGAGGCCCTGAGAGGGAATCTGAGACACTATTCCCAGCCCTACGGGGTGCAGCAGTTAGGAATAATCTACAATGCGCGCAAGCGTGATAGTTTGAACCAGAGTGCTTTCCAATTTGGAAAGCTTTTGCCAAATGTAAAAAGTTTGGCGAATAAGGACTGGGTAAGACGAGTGCCAGCCGCCGCGGTAATACTCGCGGTCCAAGTCGCAGCCATTTTTATTGGGTCTAAAATATCCGTAGCTTGCTTAATAAGTTCCTTGTGAAATCTTATCTCTTAAAGATAGGGCGTGCAGGAAATACTGTTGAGCTAGAGACTGGAAGACGTAAGAAGTACGTTCAAAGTAGCGGTAAAATGTGTTAATCTTGGGCGGACTCACAACAGCGAAGGCATCTTACGAGGACAGTTCTGACAGTGAGGGATGAAGGCTAGGGGCGCAAAACGGATTAGATACCCGTGTAGTCCTAGCAGTAAACACTGCACACTAAACATTAGTACCTCTTCGAGAGGTATTGGTGCTGAAGGGAAGCCGAGAGTGTGCTACCTGGGAAGTATAGTCGCAAGGCTGAAACTTAAAGGAATTGGCGGGGAGACACTACAACAGGTGACGCGTGCGGTTCAATTAGATTATACACCGTGAACCT
>CAYPBD010000011.1:8358-14143 GCA_964408905.1 Candidatus Woesearchaeota archaeon | reverse complement strand
CTTCTTTCTCCTGTCCAACTTCCTGTTGCAATAGCTGATTCAACTCTGTGAGAAAACAAAGTAGATTTTGCAATTATTTTAATAGAAAAAAACTTTTTCCTCTTTGAGGATTTTTGTAAAGAATATTGAATGTCTCTAATAAGAATTCCTAAATTAACTCTAAACAAAGTAGCCAGCAAATCTCCTGAAAGTCGAACTCTTTTATTTGCATAGTGGTCTTTATCTGTTCTCAAATTAGGATTCTCTTTTGATATTAAAAACTGCTTTATTAATTTACACAAAGTCAAAGCTTTTTTTATTCTGTCTTCTTTTTTCATTCCAACATGAGGTAGTAAATAAGAATCAATTCTTTGTTTTACTCTATCCAAAACTTCTTTTTTTGTTCCCTGTAAATTTGTTTTTTCTGCAATATATATCATAGCATCTTCTTTAGTTGCTAAATTCACAAATTCATAAAGATTAACAATAACACTATCAGTTTCCTTTCCAATATACTTTGCAATATCTGATTCTTTTGTTAAACCCAATGCTTTTAAAATTACTATTGCAGGCAAATCTTTAAATCTGCTAAAAGAAAGTCCTAATAATCCTTCTTTATCCTCTGAGATTATTACAGGAATTCTATATGTTCCTTTTAAAGAAAATAATTTTAATCTCAAATTTCCTTTTCGGTCATCTTCAATAAAAGGTTGATTTTCTGCAAGGTCTTCTGCCATAACCATTACTCTTTCATTTCCTTTAATTATGAAATATCCTCCAGGATCATTTGGATCATTATAATTTTTAACTAATTCTTCTTTTGACATCCCATGAGTGTTACATGCCTTGCTTCTTACCATAATAGGAATTTTTCCAATTTCTACAATTTCTGAATCAATTTGGTCATCTTTTTTTACTGTTAATTCAAGAGTAACAGGAGCAGCATAAGTTAAATTTCTTAATCTTGCTTCATAGGGCATAACCAAAGATGAGCTTCCGTCTGCCTCAATTATCTTCGGTTTTCCTACTTTTATTTTTCCAAGAGTAATTTCAAAATCCTCATTGTTAATTGTCTTTGATATTTCATCAACAATCTCTTGCATTCTATGTTCAATAAATTCATTAAAAGAAGTAATATTAGATTCCACTAAAGAGTGTTCATCCAGATGTTTTTTCACAATTAAATGTTTGTTATTCTTAATCATACTACAACTCTAAAATAAATATTTACTTTGTTCCCTTCTTTTCTCTCAATCTTAATCATATCTCCTATAACACATCCTTCTGGTAAAGCAGCATCTGTCGAAAGAATTTTTGGTAATTGAGCTTTTGATATATTTAAGTCAGATAAGATTTTTTCAGACTCTTTTTCATTGAGTTTAGAATGTTTGGGTTGAAAGATATGCATTTTGGAATTTCCAGAGTAAATACTCTTCAATAATTTTAACAACTATTCAATAATAAAAATTAATAAGATTTTATTTAAAAATCTTTCTGTATACTTCAAAATATATTTTACACTATATAATTAGCCCAAAGAGGATTTAATAATTTCTAAAGTTTCATTTAAACTTTTTAAAATAGTTTCATTTGCATCAATATTATTTAAAATTCCTTTTTGTGAATAAAATTCAATTAAAGGAGAAGTCTCTTTTCTATAAATTTCTAATCTTTTTTTTACAGTTTCTTTAGTATCATCGTCTCTTTGATAAAGTTCTCCTTGGCATAAATTACATTTTCCTTTTTCTTTTGGAGGATGTCTAATTAAATTATAAATCTGTCCACAATTCCTGCAAATAATTCTTGAAGCAAGTCTATTAAAAATCTCTTCTTCTGTAACTTTAAAATTAATTACTTTATCTATTTTAATCTCATTATCTAAAGTTTCTGCTTGTGAAATTGTCCTGGGAAATCCATCAAGAATAAATCCTTTTGAACAATCATCTTGAGAAATTCTTTCTTTTAATAAATCAATAATAATTTCATCTGGAACTAATTTTCCTTGGCCATAATATTCTTTTGCTTTCTGTCCAATTTCTGAACTTTTTGTAATTGCATTTCTTATTAAATTTCCTGTTGAGATTTGAATTAAATTTTTTTCTTTAATAATTTCTTTTGCTACAGAACCTTTTCCTGCACCAGGCGGACCTAAAAAAATTAATTTCATTTTAGAAAATGGCCCCGGAGGGATTTGAACCCCCGACACCTGGATTCCTTTGAGAACAAGTCACGAAGGACGTGGAACAAGTTCCGCATAAAAGTCCAGTGCTCTAACCAGGCTGAGCTACGGAGCCTTTGTATTTATGGCGATGTAGCGAATTAATGCGTTTTAAACATTTCTACATTTGTAGTTTTCTTTTACAGTGTAGCTTTTCTTTTTCTAAAAGAAAAACCCATGAGCTACGGAGAGCCATTGAAATTATTAGAATAATTAGTTTAAAAATTCTTCTTTATTAATTATTTTATTTGGTTACATAAATCCTTAAAAATATAAATTACTAGAAATAATGAGATGGTGAAAAAAAATAAGTTTCCTTTAGACAAATTTATTAAAGAAACTGGATGGCAAAGTCTTGTTGGAGCACAAATAAATATTCCTGTTTGCAAAAATGAGGATGAATTAGAAAAAACTTGGTGTCCACATAGATGTGCAGAAAAAGGAAAATATGAATGTCCAGTTGGATTTAGTAAAGCAAATATAGATACAGTTACTCCTGCAAATTATCTTATAAAAGGGATAGATAATCTTTCTCAACATCTTTCAAAATTAAAAGAGTTTTTTCTAAATGAAGGATTATTTGATAAACATATAGAAGAATTTGGAATTAATCCCCAGCATGCTAAGATTCTAAGAGGATTATTACAAAATAGAGATTTAAAAGATTTTAATCTTTTTGGAGGAGAATCTGCAGGACATCCTGAAATTTTTAATATAATTTCAACAATCAAAGAAAACCCAGATATTTATGCTATACTTACTACTTCTGGAAATCCCATATTACAAAATAAAGGATTAGAAAAAAAATTATTTGCTCAATCTCCAGATATGATCGCATTAAGTCTTGATGGATTAAATGCCGAAAAAATATATAATTTTTCTAAGAAGACTCTTAAAGAAATTAAAGATGAATGGAGCCAATTAAAAACACGAGGATCTAAACAAAAAGCCTATGAAGCAATTTATCTTGCAAAATTAGTTAAGAATAAAATAGATACTATGTTTAATATAGTTATTCATCAAGATAATCTTTCTGGCATATATGAAATTTTAGATGCAATCAGTGAGACTTTTCCAAATTCTCCAAAGAATCCTTATTTTGCACAAAGTTCATTTTATAATGGAATACCAATCTTTCAAAAAAAAGATATGAAAATATTAGAAAACTTTATTGACTTTATGATAAATGAACAAATAAATCAAATAGGAAAAGAAAAAAAATTTACTCCGCGGTTACCATTTTGGATATTACAAAAAGTTGCAATTTCTGATGAAGATTCTTTAAAGATGATGAGTGGATATGATGTGTGGGACTGCTCTAAAGCTGGAATATCAAATTTATATATTCAGGCAGGGCAAGCTTCAGAACTTACAAATTCAAAAATCCCTGGAGGCCATCTCACTTGTTTTTGGGATGATGAAGCAGTATATAATCCTAAACAAATCTGGGATGTTTCTTTTTTAGACATTACAAATTATTTATCTAATATGTCTAATAAATCTTGTAATGGATGCACTATGCCAAGATTATGGGGCGGAGAAATAAGCACTGAAGCAGGAATGAATCCAAAATTAAAAAATAAATATATTAACTTACGAAATAAATTATTAGAAGATAATACTTATTAAAATGATAATTACTAAAGAAAATTTGCCCTTAGATGAAACATATCTTCAAAGAACAAAAAATTTCTGCAAAGAAAAAATTACATCAGGAGGATTATATGTTTTGGGAGATATTGATCCTAATCTTAGAAAAGATTATATTGATAAAAAACTTCCTCTTCCTGATAGAGCTATAAAAAATATTAATGTTTCTTCAGAAGATTGGCGTAATTCAATGATTAAAGAATGTTCTGAGGTAACAAATAAAATAATCAATCAATATGGTGAAAATATTTTTGTTGTTTATCCTTGGAGAGCAGCATTACCTTTTGTTTTCGGTTTTGCAAATTATGATATTAAAAAGCATTGCCATATTGGAATGGCAAGAGATGAAGAACAACCAGATAAAACCAAAGAAGTTTGGATGGATTTAGACGAAAATTCTTTTCAGAATCTAAATACAGATGATAAAGTAATCTTGGCTGACCCAATGTTTGCTACAGGAGGATCTTTATATACAGTTATTAAAAAAATAATGAATTTAGGAATAAATCAAAATCAAATTGTTACAGCAAATATTGTAACAGCTCCAGAAGGTGTTTATAATATATTAAAAGAATATCCTGGAATTACTATCTTTACTAAAGCATTAGATAATAATCTTAATGAATTAGGATATATTCAACCAGGATTGGGTGATGCTGGAGATAAATTTTTCTATCAGAACTTTTTATCTTTTTTTAATCCTATTAAGAAACATTTTAATGAAGATGAATGGGGAGAATTAGAAAAAAGAATAATAATGGCAAATGCTGCATAAAATAATTTAAGATTATCTCACTCCATCATAAACATCAACTTCATATTCTCTATGTAAATTTAAATCCGGATTAACATTTCTAATTGGCAACTTAATTCCAAAAATCTTTTCTATATTGTAATGTGTTAAATTTTTTATTTTTTCATCATCAAATCCTTCTGTTCTTAAAAAATTTAAAAAATGTGGATAATAAGGCAATCCTGGAAATCCAGACATAAATGGTTTATTTAATTTCTCGTCTAATGTATGAGGAGCATGATCTGTTTCTATAAAATCTATATGTCCTTCTCTAAGAAAAGCTAACATTTGCTCTGCAGAATTTTTGTCTCTTAACGGAGGATTTACTTTATACAAAATTCCTGTTTCAGGATTTTTCATAAAACTATTATTTAATCTGATATGATGAGGTGTAACTCCACAACTAATTTTTATTTTTCCTTTTTCTCTGGCTTCATTAATTAATCTAATTGACTTTGGAGATGATGTATGTAAAATATGTAAATTACCAGGAAATCTATATTCACTTGCAAAATCTATCTGGTCTTTAACAGATTTATTTTCTGCTTTTTCTGGTCTAACATAACAATGACTTATTGGATTAGAAGAGTTCCATAATTCTGGATTCATCTCAGATTCTTTTTCACAATGAACAGCCAAAACACCTTCAAATCCTTCTTCTGTTAAGATTCTATAAACTCTTTTTTGTTCATCTTCATTAATAATTTTAAGATGCCCAACAGATTTTCCTGCAAACATTTTTAATCCAATAACTCCAACTTTGTCTCCTTCACTAGGAAAAAATTCTCTATAAACTTTAACAGTTTCACAAATTTGTTTTGGATCTGGCGTTAATCCCATATATAATCCATAAAAAACAGGAGAATTAATTTCAAAAGCTTTAGTTAATCTCTTTTCAACAAGTTCTGCTGAATCAATCGGAGGAGAAGTATTAGGCATATCAAAAACTCCACTTGACCCAATTCTTTCAGCCACACTCAAACCATGTTTTATTGTCTCTTTATAACTTTGTTTCCAATCTCTAAAATGAACATGAGGATTTATCATTTTATAATCTAATTTTGTAATCACTTTATTTAAAGATATATGAACATTAAAATATATTAATATTATATTTCTTCACAATAATTCTTAAAAAGTTTATT
>CAYPBD010000011.1:2203-8258 GCA_964408905.1 Candidatus Woesearchaeota archaeon | reverse complement strand
AAAATGAAATTAACAGAAAAAGAACAACAAGCAAGAAAAAGAGTTTGTTTAGCATTAGATGTTCCTACAACTTATCAGGGTTTGAATTTAGTGAAAGAATTATCTCCTTATGTTGGAACTTTTAAAATTAATAATTTGCATACAATTGCTGAAACAGAAGGAATTAATATTATTGAACAAATTCATCAATTAGGGGGAAATACTTTTCTTGATTTAAAATTCCATGACACTCCCAATACAGTTTATAATTATGCTAAAGCAGCAACTGTTCCTGGAGTTTATATGTTTAATATTCACATTGCAGGAGGAGAAGCGATGTGTAAAAAAGCACTTGAAGGAGCACATGAAGCAGCATTAGCACAACAATATTTCTTACAAGGAGAAATAACTCCTGCAGTAATTGGAGTAACTGTTTTAACAAGTTTGGATGATAATGATTTAGAAGCACAAGGACTTGGAATTAAATATAATGATTTAGTAAGAAGAAGAACAGAACTTGCAAAAAAATGGGGCTTGGATGGAATAGTTTGTCCGGCAAATAAAGCAGGAAGTTTAGAAAAAGAATTTGGTTCTGATTTTCTTTATGTAACTCCTGGAATAAAATGGGCAGGAAAACAAGGAAAAGGTCAAAAACAATTATACACTCCTGATTTAGCAGTTAAAGATTGCAGTAATTCTATTTTAGTTATAGGAAGTGCAATAACAAAAGCATCAAACAAGAAACGAAATGCGTATGAAATATTGCAAGCAATGGCACAAAACCTTTGATTATAAATAACTATTCAACTTTTCCTCAAACTCTTCACCAGACATTGCTCCAATAAATTGTTCAATTACTTTTCCATCTTTAAATAAAGTAAAATTAGGAATAGAATTAACATTAAATCTTCTTGCAATTTCTTCATTATCTCCAACATTAACTTTGCCAAATTTCATTTTTCCTTCAAACTTTTCACTCAAATCTTCAATCACCGGAGCCATCATCAAACAAGGCATGCACCATTCTGCAAAAAAATCTATCAATACAATACCTTCTTTAATAAAATCTTCAAACTCTCCATTTGTTAATTCAGGAACTTTATCTTTTTCCACCATCTAAATAAAGAATTTTCTTAATTTATAAATTTTCTCATCTGATGTAATTTATAATAAATTATATTTTGTACTATATATTTATTTAAAAAATAAAAAAAATTAAGTAAATTATGAATTTTGAAAAAGAAGTGAAATTGACAGGATGGTTGCAAAATCCAGAAGAGGATTGGGATGCAGAGGATTATGCAGTTTCTGGAGCACTATGTTGTTTTGCAGAGAAAAGTTCTGATGGGATTCATAAATTTCACAAAGTAAAGAGAAATCCCTATATTGTAGGAAAAGAAAATAAAAAGAGAAAATTAAAATGGGATGAAACTAAAGAATTAATTCTGCAGGAAACTTCTGGTAGGGGGCATGGGGCTGTTTTGGATCAAGCAGTGTTTAGTTTTTCCATTGATAATCTGTCAAGAGCATCAACATTATTTTTATGTGCTCCAGAATATGCCGAACATTTACAACAGTCTCTTAGAAGAGCAACAGCTGAAAGATTTGCATATATCCCGGATGATTTAGAAGGTTCGAAAGAATTGATGAGAGAACAATTTAACTTCTATAACAAAATGCAGGAATCAGGAATTCCCTCTGAAGATGCCAGATTTATCTTACCTCTTTTTACAAAAACTACAATTGATACAACTTGGAATGCAAGAGAATTAATGCATCTTTATTCAATGGCCCAAAGAATGAATATTCCTAATGAAGTAAAAGATACCATAGAAAAAATATATCAAGAAGCATCAAATATTGCTCCAAAATTAATGAAAGATAGAGAAACAAATTTTGAAGTATTATCTTGGTTTCCAAGTTCTCAATTATTTGCAGAACAAAATTCAACTCTTGAACGGATGGTTAGTGAGGTGAAAACTCAAAAAGAAACAGGAGTGAACTTAATTGATTATTGTGGATTAAATATATTAACAGAGGAAGAAATTTGTGAAGCTATTAGGGGAAGAGATGAAGCATTGCTCGCAAATCTAAAAAGTATTCATTTTACATTTCTTGCACCAATGTCTTTAGCAACATTTCATCAGGCAACAAGACAAAGAACATGGAATCAAAGTGTCCAAACTTTAACTGATGCTGTAAAATCAGGTGAGTATATAACTCCCCCAAGTATAAATAGTTCAAAATTTGAGAATCAATATAACGAATTAAATAAAAAATCAATTGATTTTGTATTATCAACTTTAGATAATCCAGATGCTTTTGGAATACTTCCCCATTCTCTTCAGGTTTATGATTTAATTCATATTAATGGATGGAATGCTATTCATTCAATAGGGAAAAGGACATGCAAAACTGCTCAATGGGAAATAAGGAAGATTGCTAAAGAAATAGCCGGAAAGATTAAAGATGTTTATCCTGAATTAGGACAGTATTCCTTGCCTCAGGGAATGTTGTATGGAAAATGTCCTGAAAGAGAAAATTGTGGAGCATGTAAAAAATAGATTTTTTATAATGAAAAGAGGAAGATACATAATTTTTGAAGGAGGCGAAGGTTGTGGGAAAACAACTCATGCAAAAGATTGTTTCACATATTTAATATCAAAAGGAATAAATCAATTTATTCACGTGAACCTGGAGGAATAAAAGTAGCAGAGAAAATAAGAGCAATTTTACTTGATAAGCAAGATAATTTAGATCCTTTAACTGAACTTTATCTTTTTGAAGCTGCAAGAACTGAATTTTTCAAAAATCTTGTAATTCCTACTTTAGAAAAAGGAGAATCAATTATTTTAGATAGGTCAGGTTATTCATCAGAAGCTTATCAAGGATATGCAGGAGGAATAAGTTTAGAATTAATACAAAAATTAAATTACGAATCTACATTTTGGATTAAACCAGATTTAGTTGTCTTAATTGATATTCCTGCAAAAAAAGGATTAGAAAAAGAAGTGGATAAAGATAGATTTGGGAATAAAGGATTATCTTTTCATAAAAAAGTCAATAAAGGATATTTGGAAATTGCAAAAGCAAATCCTGGATTATTTTTAATTATTCCCTATATAGAAAATGGGTTAGAGCAAATGAAATCAAAATATCTTCCGAAGATAAATGAGATATTTAATATTGATTAATTTTATTTAACTAAAGTTAATTTGAATCTGTTTTTTGGAAGAAATTATTTGTCTAATTCTAATCCCTGCTTGAGAAAATAATTTTTTTGCAGCTTTTGTTGAATCTGTATTTTCATATTTATCTGAAAGATATACTACTTCTTTAATTCCTGCTTGAATTATTGCTTTTGCACATTCATTGCATGGAAAAAGTGCAACATAAATTGTAGAATTTTTAAGAGAAACAGTTGCATTTAGTATTGCATTCAATTCAGCATGACAAACATAGGGATATTTTGTCTGCAAAAATTCCCCTTCTCTTGCCCAAGGCAAATTATCATCTGAACAACCTGTTGGAAAACCATTATATCCTGTTGCAACTATTTTCTTATCCTCATTAACAATACAAGCACCAACTTGAGTATTTGGGTCTTTACTTCTCTGTGCAGAAAGTAAAGCAATTCCCATGAAATATTCATCCCAAGAAAGATAATCTTTTCTTTTTCCAACTTTAATGTTGTCTTCTAATTTGATTAAAATATATTCTACTTTTGTTTTTAATGTTTCAAGAGAATCATTGTTTTCTATTTTAAAATCAGAGATTTCCATACATTTTGAAACCTGTTGTCCTAAACTTGATTCTCCAACACCTAAATCTCTATTTTCCATTTGAAGAAAACTTTCCCAGTCTTTAGGGTCAGAATCTCTTTTTCTTTCAATTATTCTTTTAAATCTAATTTCTTGAGGAGCATCAACAGCGATTATTTTTGCATTTTTCTTTTTTAATTCTTCAATTTCCCCTGGATTTCTTATACTATCAATAACAATATTCTCTTTATCTTTTAATTTCTTAAGAGTTAATTGAGCAAGAATTCCTACACCATATTTTTCTCTTAAATCATTTCCAATATCTTGTAAATCTTTTGTAGTGTAATTCATTAATCCTCTTTTAATAGCTTCTTCCCTTACTCTATCTGATGTTGAAGAATACTCAAAACCTTTTTCTTTAAGAATTTCTGCAACAATACCTTTGCCAGAGGCTTTTGTGCCTGTCAACCCAATAATCATTTTAAAAAAAGTCATTTGTTATTTTTAATCATTTATATTCTTTAAAAAACATTTCAAATAAAATGTATTTTATGTAACAATAATTCTTAAAAAAAGAAATCCATTTTTGAATATATGAAAAAAAGGGGAGTTCTTCTTGTTTTTGAGGGAACTGATTGTTCTGGAAAATCCACACAAATAAATTTATTTGTTGAAAGGTTAAAGAATAAAGGAAAAAGTGTTGTTGTTCTTGATTTTCCAAATTATTCAACTCCTACAGGAAAAATTGTCCGAAGATATCTCGATAATGAATTTGGTCCTGCAAATTCAATTTCTCCAAAGTTTGCTTCAATTTTATATGCTGAAGATAGATTTGCATCAAAACAAATTATCTTGGATGCTTTAGAAAATAATGACTTTGTTATTTTAGACAGATATGTTGAATCAAATATGGGGCATCAGGGAGGCAAAGTTAAAGACCCTGAAGAAAGAAAACAATTTTTCAAATGGTTAGAAGAATTAGAATACAAAAATTTTGAGTTGCCAAAACCAGATGCTATTATTTTTTTGTATATGCCTTGGGATATTAGTAAAAAATTAAAACAAGACCGAATTAAAAAATCAGAATTTCACCCCGGAAAAGAAGATGGTCATGAATCAAATGATGAGCATATGATAAATGCAGGAAGGTCTTATTTACAATTAGCAGATTTATTTAATTGGATTAAAATTGAATGCGCCACAGAAGGAGATTATAATTCTCTTAGAACTCCAGAAAATATTGCAGAAGAAGTTTATGAGAAAATTGAATCTGCATTAAATTATTCAGAAAAAGAAAAAATAATTTTAGATTATTTTTTTACAAATAAAAATAATTCAATTTTTGTTGCTAAAAATTTCCATCCAGAAGTTTGGGCTTTAATGCAAGCTAGATACAGTCGTTCCTCAATCGGGATGCGGGAAAGTTTTTTAAAATTATTAAAGGAAGATGAACAAAGTTTTAATGAATTGTATGATGAGATTTGCAAAACAAAAAGCGGAATTGCTTCTGAACACGCTACACAAAAGGCAGTAAACTTTATGGAAAAATGGGTTACTGGTTTTGGTCATAGTTCAATTGCTGAAGGTGCAGTTGCAGGGATTGGAATTGAAGGAATTAGTATTTTAGCCACAAAAGTCATTGAAGATAATCGTTTAAGTTCCTTTTGTGAGAAATCTACAAGATATGTTTCCTTTGATAAAGATTCTTTTTTTATAGACGAAGATTTAAAAAATTCTGAGTTCTCTGAAGAAATTCAGGAATTAATTAATTTATTATTTGAAACATATAAAAATCTACATGAACCTGTTTTAAATTATATTAAAAGAACTTCTCCGAGGGAAGATGAAATCTCTGAATCAAGTTGGGAAAGATCTTGCAGTGCAAGAAGATTTGATGCAGTGAGATACCTGCTTCCAGTTTGCACAAAAACAAGTTTAGGCTGGACTGTTAATGCTCGTGAATTATCTCATGGAATTTCTAAATTACTTTCACATCCTTTAAAGGAAATGAATGAAATTGGAAGAAAAATAAGAAAAGAAGCAGTAAAAGTCTTCCCATCTTTACTTAAGTATGCTGAAAAAAATGATTATTACATTAAAACAGATTTTGCTATGAATGAACTTTTTGGTAGAAGACCTTATGATTCTTTTGATGGGAAAAAAGTTAAATTAGTAAATTCTTGTGAAAATATTGAAAACACTATCTTAGCTTCTATTCTTTATAAGTATCATAATCAGTCTTATGAAAAATCTTTAGAAAAAATTAAATTATTGAGTAATTCAGAAAAAGAGAAAATCTTTGATGATTATTTAAG
>CAYPBD010000011.1:0-2103 GCA_964408905.1 Candidatus Woesearchaeota archaeon | reverse complement strand
AATTTTATCCACTTCAATCCCAATATTTGCTCCCTCTTGCATTTAGAAAAAGATTCTTAATTTCTATGAATCTACGAGAATTTTATTATTTTATACAATTAAGAAGTAGCCCAAAAGCTCATCCTTCTTATAGAAAAATTGCTCAAGAAATGTATGAAATTATGAAAGAAAAATATCCTCTTCTTTGTAAATATATTAAATGTAATTATTCCGAAGAAAAATTAGGAAGATTAAAACAAGAACAAAAAATTGAAAATGCAATTTGATTTTTTAGATATGGAATCTGACCCAGAAATTAAAATCTTAATAGAAAGAGAATTAGAAAGACAAAGAAATGAATTAAATATGATTCCTTCTGAAAATTATTGCAGTAAAGCTGTCCTATCTGCTTGTGGAAGTATTTTAAATAATAAATATTCCGAAGGATATCCTGGAAAAAGATATTATCAAGGGAATGTATTTATTGATAGGATTGAAAATATTGCAATTGAAAGAGCCAAAAAACTTTTTGGAGCAGAGCACGTTAATGTTCAGCCTAATTCTGGTTCACCAGCAAATATGGCAGTTTATGCTGCTTTATTAAGAAAAGGAGATAAAATCCTTTCAATGGATTTGCCTCATGGAGGACATTTAACTCATGGTTCTTCAGTAAATTTCTCAGGAAAAGATTACAATTTCGTTTTTTATGGAGTAGATAAGGAAACCGGATTAATTGATATGGAGAAAGTCAGAAAGATTGCAGAAGAAGAAAAACCAAAATTAATTGTTTGTGGATATACAGCATATCCAAGAAAAATAGATTTTAAAAAATTTGCAGAGATTGCTCATAGTATTGGTGCATTTTGCCTCGCAGATATTTCACATATTGCAGGTTTGGTCGCAAGTGGAATTCACAATTCTCCTTTTCCTTATATTGATGTTGTTACAACTACTACTCATAAAACTTTAAGAGGACCAAGAAGTGCAATTATAATGTGTAAAAAAGAATTTGCCTCTATAATTGACAAAGCAGTTTTTCCAGGATTGCAGGGAGGACCTCATGAACACACAATTGCTGCAAAAGCAATTTGTTTTGAGGAAGCATCAACTATAGAATTCCGAGAATATTCTCAACAAATTGTTTTAAATGCACAAGCATTAGCAGAGAGCCTAAAAATAAATGGAATTAAATTAGTATCAAATGGGACAGATAATCATCTCATTTTAATAGATTTAATAAAAACTCTGGGGAAGGAAAGCAAAGGAAAAGAAGTTGCTATTGCCTTAGAAGATGCAGGAATAATTACAAATGCAAACACAATTCCTTTTGACCCCACAAGTCCATTATTTCCATCTGGATTAAGATTAGGAACCCCAATATTAACAACAAGAGGGATGAAAGAACAGGAGGTGAGTTTAGTTGGAAAATATATTTCACAAATAATAAAAAATTTAGAAGATTATTCTTTAAGAAAAGAGATTAAAGAGAAAGTAAAAAGATTATGTAACAAATTCCCTTTTTATTAATAGTTTTAATCTTGAATAAATTTTTAAAGAGATAATTTTTTATTTGAATATGAAAATTTATTTTGCAGGTTCTATTCGTGGAGGAAGAGAAAATGTTGAATTTTATTTTCAATTAATTAATCATCTGAAAAAATATGGAAAAGTTTTAACAGAGCATGTTGGTGATAAAACCATTCAATTAAAAGGAGAAACGAATCTTAATGATAAAGAAATTTATAATAGAGATATTAAATGGATATCTGAATGTGATATATTAATCGCAGAGGTTTCTATTCCCTCTCTTGGGGTAGGATTTGAAATTAAAACTGCATTAGATATGAAAAAGAAAGTTCTTTGTTTATATAATTCCCAAAGTTTCAAAAAACTTTCTGCAATTATAGCAGGGTGCGCAGATATTATTAATGTAGAATATACTTCTCTTGAAGAGGCAAAAAGAATTATTGATACATTTTTTAATAATAACAATAATTCTTAAAAAATCCTAACTATTTTTATTAATTCTATTATGACAAACTCACAATAGTTGAAATTAATTTATATCCAAACCATATCAATGCCAAATAATAAATAAATGTTGATATATGAAAAAAAGCAACT
>CAYPBD010000010.1:13579-14760 GCA_964408905.1 Candidatus Woesearchaeota archaeon | reverse complement strand
AAATATTCAATTCCCTGAACAGATTTTATTTCATCATTAATGACTTTGTCAACTTTTCTATGAACTTTTGTATTGCTTGTGATTTTTGCTTTTTTCAGATTTCCACTCATTGAGTTTGGAGTTGCTATTTTGTCTTTGTTTCTTTTGAATCTTAATTTATTTTTTAATTCAATTTCTATATCTACTGGTCTTGAAGCAATTGCAATTTCCTGAGCAATTTGAATGAATTTATTATTTGTCCTAGAATCCTGAACATTTGACCTGAATCTTGAATTCAATAAATTATCTCTTAATCTTAAAACATCTCTAATCTGAAAATCATTTTCTGCCCAGTATTTTGCATCATCATAAACCCATGCATTTTCTTCTCTTTCCAGAGGACTTAAAATTCCAACATTAACCTGAGGATATCTTAACTTGCTTCCAATAAAAACAGTTGGAGGAGAATTGCTATCTAATTTAGAAATATTCTTAAAATCCTTATTTTTGAATCTTATTTCACTTATCTTTTTTATTATTTCAAATTTTATGTTTTTCATTATAATTTAAATTGAAAATTATTTCTGCTCCAAAACCAGAGTGGAGGATGCATATCAATAGGATTTATTTCTGTTTCTTTAAGAATCTCTCTCCATCTCTCAGATATTTTATCTTTTGTTAAATTTTCAGATTCCTCTTTATTTATTGCTCCAAGAATTACTGAACATTTTGTAATATGTGTATCAGGAGCTATTTCAATAAATTCTGAATTTTTTAATTTAACTTTCCCATATTCCTGAAGAATAAAACTCCAATAATTAAAGATTTTTGGACCTGAAAGATAAGGAAAACCTTTTTTGAATTTATCTTGAATAATTTCTTTTAATTTTAAAAAATCATAATCTGAAAATTCCAATAAATTACTAATGCTTCCCCAATTTTCTGAAATTGTTTTAGAAATTTTCTGCCATGTGGCAATATGTTTATTTGGCTGAAGTGCAATTTTATATTTCATTAAATGTTCTCTTAATTTTTCTTCATCAAGATTTGCAGAATTTTTTACATTAAAAATAATTTTTGTTTCATTATCTCGAAAAGTTTTTAATACAGATTCCCAAAGTTTGTAACTATCTCTTTGATAATTTAATGCCATTGGAAGAGTAAAATAAGTTAAGCGAATTTCTTTGTCTTCATCAGAAAAT
>CAYPBD010000010.1:0-13479 GCA_964408905.1 Candidatus Woesearchaeota archaeon | reverse complement strand
ACACCCTTATCTTTTATAATAAAACTCATTTCTTTTTCAGGCAGGCTTCTGTGTTTTAATAAAATTGCTTTTCTTTTTCCTCTGTCATTTTTTAATTCAATTATGCATTTGCTCCAGTATTTCATTAAATCTCCTCCTACAATATTTGTATTTCTTTCAAGCCCTTTTTTCAAATCTTCTTGTGTAAGAAATTCATTATAAACCTGGTTTGTGATAATTACTGGAATTTTCTTTTTTCTAGAAATTTCTGCAAGAATTCTCATTTGCCTTGCAACTTCACGATTTACTTCCTGAATTCTTTCATCTTTTTTTGATTTGACTGCATCTCCAAGTTCTAATCTGTAAAGCATCGCCATACTGTCAACAATAATTAAATTTATATGTTCTTTTTTTATTTTATCGAGAATTTTCTTAAAGATTTCTTTTTCTTCTTTGAAATTAGTTGGTTCAAGCAGAATTATATTTTCTAAATAATCTTCATAATTGTTTCCAACTATTTGTTTTACTCTATCAATAGAAAATCCTCCTTCTGTATCAATGAATAAAATTTTATTTCCTTTTTTTGCCTGACTGCATGCAGTTAAAATGCAGAAATTTGTTTTTCCAGAGCCAGGAGAACCAGCAATCATTGTGATGATATCTTCTTCATAACCTCCGTAAAGCCATTTGTTTAAATCATAACTTCCTGTAGAAATTTTATTTTTTGACATAATTTACTGAGAAAAAAAGGAATTATAAGGATTGTTATACTTATTTAATTTAACATCCTACAGGAGTTTCTTTTAATATTGTATCTCACAGAGTTTGATAATTGAGAAAAGAAATTAGATACTTCTCTGATTTCTGATGTATTAATCTCATTAGGGCTTTCTAATGTGTCTAATACATTTTTGATTTTCTTTAGCAATATTTTAATTGGTTTACTCTTTTCTTCTTTTGTAACAAACAAAATTTCCTCTAAAGCATTTAAAGATTTTATTGTTTCTGGGTCAAAACTTAATCCAATAGTCTGCCAATTTTCTGTATAATTGAGACCTTCTTCCACCAATTTAAAATATTCTTTTCCTCTTTCTATTTGTGCTATCTTATATTCATTTGTTATAGGTCCATGAATCATTCTATAACCACATAAACTTGCCAATCCTGCAGAAAGAGTTGCTAGATAAACATTTTTATTATTTAATTTTGATTGCATAAAGAATTAAGGTTTATGTCTTTTTTAAAAATTATTGTGTTATTTAAACCTGCTCATTCTTTCCATTTTTGAAAAAGGGAAAGGTCTTTTATTTGAAACAAATGTCATGTATCTCATAAATTTATACCATTCAGTATTCCAGTATTCAGAGAACATTGCTAATTCTTTATGTCTTTTTCCGCTGAAAATTGTAACAAACCAATTTATAACTACTAAAACAAAAATTAAATATCTCCAGATCATGAGAATTATTCCTGTTATTATTAAAACAAGAATTCTAAACCATGCCTCTTTTCTTTCAGTTTCTTTTTTTGCCATTTTTATTTAAGTTAGTTTAGATATTTAAACTTTTATTAAGTTACATAAGGAATAGGAACTTTTAATTTATTTATTGCATCTAAAATGATTCCAATAGTATCCTCATACCATTTAGGATTTCTTTGTTTATAATTTGAAAATGTCTCTTCTTTTTTATAAGTTCTTTTATGATTTTTCATATCTATATTAACACTTTCTAAATGCTGACTTTTTTCGTGAATATCCTTATATTTTTTATCATTTATTCCCCAATAAAGATTATTGAGAGTTGTTTCTACTTTTAATGGAGATAATTTATTTTCTAAAATATTTTTTCTCATAGAAATAATGAAAAATAAAGTTATTTAAATTTTACTTTAGTTTTTTAAAATCAGATTCAAATTTGTCTAAATCTTTTGTAATGGTTGAAATTGCGTCATCAATAGCTTTTTTAGCTGTTTTTCCTTTTGTTTCAACTTTGAGAATTGGTTTTTTTGTTGGATGTTCTCTTTTCCAAGCTGCGAATGTTACTGCAGAATCTTTGTTGAGATAAACTCTAAGGATTTCTGCGATTGTTAAATTTTCGATTTCAGCTTCGAGTTCATTCTTTGAACTTTTAAGAATATTAATTTCCATAGAAAGAATTCTTTAATATAGTTTATAAAATTATTGTTTAGTAAAATAATCTTCTTTATCTTCAAAAATTAAATCATCGTCATAATTCTCATCTAAATCTTCTGATGAATCATTAGATTGCTTTGATGATGTAGGAAATTCTGTTTCCTGCATTTGCATTTCTTTTAAATCAGCTATTGTCAATTCTTTTGTAGTTATTGAATCAAAAGCAATCTTCTTAGGCTTTTCAATTTTTTTTGAGAATTCTTTTTGTGTGAGCCTTACATCAAAATATTTTTCAAGTTTTTCAATTAAATTATAAATTCCTCTTGGAATAATTCCTTTTTCTATCATTTTAATTGCTGCTTCTGGTTCATTAATCTCTTTTGCAAGTTGTTCCTGAGTAATATGTTTTAAACGTCTTTTTCTCATGATAATCCAATGAAAATTATTGATTAAAAAATCTGGTTTTGATTCTTTTGAGATATTTTTCTGATAATTTTTATTAACAATGCTTTTTAGAGTGGCTTCTTGTTTTTTTAATAACTCTTTTTCTTCATTAGATTTTTTATTTTTAGAATCAACTCCAGACATTCGGGAAAGTCTTTCATAAACTGTCTCTCTTTTACTAAATTTATTATATGAATAATAACTATTTGTAGGTCTTTTTTTAATAAGAGGAATATTTTCATCAGAAGCACATTCTTTGCACATTTTAACAATTCCTTCTTTTACTATTACATCAAATAATTTTTCTCTTTCTTCAGAAATGCCACATTTAAAACATTCTTTAGGCATAAAAAAACATATTTACTTCTCTTTTTTAATATTTGTATGGTATGGAAATATGGATTAATTTAAGTATTCTTCAATATTTTCCATACCTTCTAAATCAGTTATTTGGAATTTTTCATTAACAAAAATCATTGGATATTTATCTTCTAATCCATAAACTTCTCTCAAACTATTCAGAGATTCTATATTTGTGTCAATTGCTATTGGAATTAAGATTATTTTTTTATTATATTTCATTTTCAAATCTAATAAAGAATTACTCATTGTATTTTGAAGTGCTTTAGTGTTTAAAGGAGGGTTAACATATTTGTAAAAATAAATAATTGTATTTGAAAAATTTTGACAATTCTTTTTTGATTCAATTATTTTTTTCCATAACATTGTTCTTAATAAATCATATTTTCTATGTAGAGAAAGAGCTTCCTTATCGATTTTATTTGAGTCATCATATTTTTCAAGTTTTAATGCTTCTGCATAAATCCTGTCTGCAAATTCTATGCTTTTTTCATTAACAATACTACAATCAAGATTATAAAAATAAGTAATCTCAGATGCCAGTTCAAAATCAAAGAAATCTATTTGAGAATCAAGGTAAAAGTTTTCCATTTTTTCAACTCTGCTTTTTTCCACACCAATTCCTATAAAAATTCCTATCCAGAATATTATTGAAGCAACAACTGCTGCCTGCCAAAAAATATGTGCTTTTTTCATATTAAAATCAATTTTTCTTGTTTTAAAATCATTGTTATCTTTTAATATTATAATTCTTTATCTCCATCTATAATCTTTTTTTATGAGTCTATAGACAGATGGAAACCAGATGATAGGATATAAAGCAAGATAGAACAATGAATATAAAAAACGGGTGGCAAAATTTCTAATGGTTAACTTTTTGTTGGGATTTATTTTGTACAATATATAATTATAATAAATAAAAGAACAAACAAACATTACTGCGAAAAAGAAAAATAAAGTTGAAGGATTAAGATTTATATTCTGGAAATGAAATACAGAAATGTCATTTAAAATTGAATAACTTGTTGTTAAGAATTTTAAATAGAAGTTCTTTGCGAAAATATACATAGAAAAGAGAAAGACAAAGATGCTTAAGAAGATTGTTAAAGAACAAAAAGGAATTATAAAAAGACCGAATATCCCTTTTTTGAAAAAATGTTTTTTATATTTGAGTATTGCTTGTATTCCTCCAACTCCCCATCTAACTCTTTGATTATACCATTCTTTGAATTTGTGTGGAACTACTGTAGATACCTGTGCATCTAAGCACATAGCAGTTTTATAATTGTGACTTATTAAATTCCATGTTACATCTATGTCTTCTGTAAGGGTATTAGAATCAAATCCTCCTACTTTTAATAAGTATTTTTTTCTGTATAAACTTAATGGACCATTTGTAACAAAAACGCTGTCTACAAAATCCAGAAGTTTTCTGCTCCATGCTAAAATTAAATATTCTATTTCTTGTATTTTTGTAAGCAAATTTTTGTCTGAATTTCTTACTGTAACAAAAGAAGTAACTGCTCCCATTTTTTCATCATTAAAAAATCCTACAAGTTTTTTTAGAGAATCTTTAGATGGAAAACTATCAGAATCTGTTATTGCTATTAATTCTCCTTTTGCAATTTCAATGCCTTTATTTATTGAATCTGCTTTTCCTGAATTAGGTTTGTCTAGTAATCGTAATTGAGAATATTTTTTCATCATCTTTTTAATCTTCTCTTTGGTCTTGTCTTTGCTTCCATCATTAATTGCAATTATTTCTAATTTATCTTTGGGATAATCAAGATTTACAACATGTTCAATAGTTTCTTCAATAGTCTCTTCTTCATTAAAAGCAGGGATTATTATAGAAATAGAATAATCTTTTTTTCTTTCAGGGAAATAAAAAATCTTTTTTCTGTTTTTTATAGTGAGCATCATAAAAAAAACTAACATATACAAAGAAATAAAAATTAAAACCAGATAGAATATTGTTACAAATTCCATATTTAGAGAATTAGTCTTTCTCTTTTAAAGATTCTTGTAATCCAGAATTAGAGTCGCTTACATTAAAATAGTCATAAAATTCATCAGAGAGAGTTAGAATGTGTGTATGGCCCTCTTTTTTCTTTTTTATTAAACTTAATTCAGAGAATTTTTTCACATGGTCGTATGCTTTATTTCCTCTTATTTTAATTATCACTGATTGTTTTATTGGTTGTTTGAATGCTATAATTGCTAATGTTTCCTGTTCTGCTTTTGTGAATTCGGATTTTCCTCCTGCTAATTTATTTACCATATCATGATATTGCTGCTGTATGTCCATTTTCCATAAATTATTTTTATTAATGATTTCAATTGCAGAATCCTGCTTGTCATATTTTTCCTGTAATTTTTCTATTAATTTTTCTATAATTATTGGATTTAAATCTGTGAGAGAAATTAATTCTTGTATTGATAAAAACCTTCCAGAAACAAAAAAAACTGCTTCTAATTTTTTCATGTCCTCTTTTTCTTTTGATTCGTCAATCTCTTCTAAAGTTTTGCTTGTTGGTTCCATTAAAATTTAAAAGAAATATTGTTTAAAAGATTATTGAAACTTAAATCTTAGAATAGCTCCAATGCCGTCGAGGTTTTCAAATTGTTTTCCTTCTTCTGTATCTGATGAAACTATTTCGACATGAGCTCCTATGTTTTTTGCAAGTTTTTTAAGTTCTTTTGCAAGTTTTTTATCGATTGTTTTTGATAAAATAAGTGTATCAACTGCCCCATATTTTAATGCTTGTCGTGTATTTTCTTCGTGAAGTGTTGTCATATCTGGTTTTTCTCCTAAAGTTTCAAAGAATTTTTCTAAAATTTTTTTTTCTTTAATTATTTCTTGGTCTGCTAAAATATCTTGAGATTTTTGAACAAGTTCTTTTAATCCTGATTCATCACTTCCTCCTATATCAATTCTACCTATTATTTTTTCCCTTAATTGAGTTGTCATATATTCTCCTTCAATAAATTCATCTTTTGTGGGAATTGGTCCTCCAATTAAAATTCCTTTTAATTTTGGTTTTTCAAAAAAAATCTTTTTCATTTCTTCTGCAATTCTTTTATAGAAGTCTTTTGTTAATCCTTCTGTAATTCTATGGAATCTTTGAGAAGATTGTCCTCCTGCCCTGATTTTGCTGGGGATTCCTGAAGTCATTTTTTGTAAAACTTCAATTCTTTTTCCTTCAAGTAATCCAATTGTTGCTTCTTTTCTATCCATAACAAGAAGTCCAAAAATTTCTGTTGCTTCAAGCATTTCTTTTAATGGTTCTAATACAAATTCTTTATCACATCTGTATAATCTAATCTTCAAAGGCATTGGAGGTTCTATTATCCATATTTGCATATCTTGTTGTCCTTCATTTGGAGAAATATTTCCACAAAAAATTGCCAAACCATTTTCTGGAGTTTTTTTTATTCCTTTTAATTCTCTTACAATTTTCTCAAGTGCTTCTGTAACATTTTTTCGCGTAGAAGTTGATTTAATATTTTTTGAAGTAGATTTTTCTGCTTCAAGTTGTTTTTGCACAGAATTTACATCATAACCTGCAGAAATATAAACTGAAATAAGTTCTGTAGCTTTACCTTTATATTGTTCTAATTCTTCAACAATTTCTTCAAGTTCATCTTTTGATAATTGTGTCATTTTGAGAATTCAACTTTAAATTTCCCTTGCTTAATTTCTTTAGCATTTGTTACATTTTGAAAGTCTTCTAACATTTTTTCAATTGTTGTAAAATTCTTTTTGTCTAGGATAATAATACATTCAGAATTCATTGGTTTGTGAGCTTTTGTTTTTTTCTGACGAACTTTGGCTAATATTTTAATAAGTAAATCTCCTGTATTTGTTTTTTCATTACTTTTAATGTCTGAAAATTCAGTTAAATGAATACTTTTTTCTTTCTCATATTTTTTGAAATGATTTTGATAAATTTCTTCTGTAATAAAAGGAGTTATTGGAGCAAAAATTTTTAGAATTGCCAATAAACTTTCATATAAAACATATTGAGCAGATGCCTTTCCTTTTTTATCATTGTAAATTCTTTTTTTAACAATTTCTAGATAATTATCACAAAAAATATGCCAGAAAAAATCTTCAATTGTTCTTTTGGCTCCTGAAATATTATAATTTTTATATTGCTCTTTTGCTTTTTCTACAGCTTCCTTAGTTTTTTGCAACATCCATTTGTCTATTTCTTCTAAATTGACCTTTTTCTTCTTATAATTTTTTAGATTTAAAAAAACAAAATTAGAGGCATTCCATAATTTAGTCAGAAATTTTTTTCCTGCAACTAATTCCTGTTCTTTGAATGGTAAATCACTTCCAATGCTTGCAGTTCCGACCCAATATCTAAATGCATCAACATTATATTTATCTATTAATTCATCTGCCCAAATAGCATTGCCTTTGCTTTTGTGCATTCCTTTTCCTTTTGAGTCTAAGACATAAGTTCCAATCATAACATCTTTCCAGGGAATTCTGTTAAATAATAAATGGCTTTTTAGGATAGTATAAAATGCCCAGGTCCTGATTATATCATGGCTTTGAGGACGTAATGACATTGGCATAATCTTTTTGTATAATTCTGGATTTTCTAACCACTTACAAGCAACTTCAGGGGTATTACTTGAAGTCATCCATGTGTCAAAAACATCTTTTTCAGGAACAGCTTCTTTTTTACATTTAGGACATTTTTTCTTAATTTCAATTGGATCAAGGGGCAAATCTTTTTCTTGAGGTAAGATGACTTCATTACAATCATTACAATACCAAACAGGAATAGGAACTCCAAAATATCTTTGTCTTGAGATAATCCAATCCCATCCAAGATTTTTTGTCCAATTGTCAAATCTTGTTCGCATAAAATCAGGATACCATTTAACTTCTTTTGCTCTTTTGATTAAATCTTTTTTATATTTCAAAGTTTTGATAAACCATTGTTTTGTAATAATATATTCAACAGGAGTTCTACATCTCCAACAACTTCCAACTGTTTGTTCTAAAGGTTCTTGTTTTTTTAATTTCCCTATCTTTTTTAAATCATTTAGTATTGCTTCTCTTGCTTCATTTAATTTCATCCCTGAATATTGGTCTGCAATTTCTTTTAATGTTCCATTAGCATTCAATAATTCTTTTAATTCAAGTTTATATCTTTTCCATTTTTCAATATCTGCATTATCTCCAAAAGTACAAACCATGAGAATACCTGTTCCAAATTCAGGGTCAACAGTTTCATCAGCCATTACTTTAACTTTATAATTGAACAAAGGAATAATTAATTCTTTGCCAATTAAATTCTTATTTTTATCTTTTGGGTTTACAAATACTCCAACACAGGCAGGCAAGAATTCAGGTCTTGTTGTAGCAATTATAACTTTATCTTTGCTGTCTGCAACATCAAATTCAATGTAATTTAATTTAGTAGTTCTTGTTAGATCTTCAACTTCTGCCTGAGCTAGTGCAGTTTCATGATAAGGACACCAGATTGTTGGCTCTTTTGCCTGATAACAATCTCCTTTTTTAATTAATTTCAAGAAAGACATCTGAGCAACTTTTTGTGCTTTTGGAGAAATTGTTTGATATAATAAATCCCAATCATAACTATGACCTAATTTTTTGAAAACATTATCTATATATTTTTTTTCAACTTTTTTGGATTCTTTTAGACATAATTTTCTGAAATCAGTTTTGTTTGTTTTGGATTTGTCTATATTAAATTTCTCTTCTACCATCTTTTCAGTTGGAAGTCCATTGTCATCAAAACAAGGAGGAAAATAAACATTAAATCCAAACATTCTCATTATTCTTGCGACAATTTCAAATTGAGTATAATGAAGAGCATGTCCAACATGTAAATGTCCTGCAGAAGCATATGGTGGAGGAGTGTCTATGGAATAAATTTTTTTCTTACTCTTTTGGTCAAATTTGTAGATTTTTTCTTTTTCCCAGAATTTTCTCCATTTTTCTTCTATTTTCTTAAAATCTAATTTCATTTTTGACATAAAAAAGATACTCATAATAACTTTTAAAAACTATCTGTCTTTTAGGTAATTATGGCAGGAAGTAATATTAATGTTCCATCTGGATTTGGTGGATTAATGAGATTTAAAGAAGAATATGCAAGCAAATTTAATTTAAAACCGATTCATGTTATTATATTTATAATTTTGATAATATGTTTTAGAGTTGGGTTGCAGGTTTTTATTAAGTGATGATATAATATAATAATCTTTAAAGATAATATTTCTATGAAAATTTATGGGGAATTAGTAGAATTTTATGGTTATAAGGATATTAAAAAAGAATTAGATTTTTTTCTAAATTAAAAAAGGAGATTTGGTTTTGGCTGAAGCAAGAAATTCAGAACCTACTTTTTATATACCTCCTTTAATTGGAATTTATAGTGGGCAATCAACAGATATATTTTGATGAAGGGAGTTGCCCTATAGATAATAATATTAACTGGGCTAAATTGGTAAGAGCTGTTTCTTTTGATGAGGCTGTTCTATTGCAATCTCCAAGAAAGTTAGGAAGAAAAATTGGATTTCATTATTAACTTAAGGAAATCCTAGAAGTTTAATTCGCTTTTTGAAAAAATAAAAGAATCCAAAAATTAAAATACAAAAGAGTGAAAAAATTAAAGTTTATGGAATGGGGAATCGAAATCATTTTTTATATCCTATAAGGAATGTTTATTTGATTAATGGGAGGGATTCTCAAGAGCTTTCTGAAATTTTGAAATGATAAATTATAAAAAGTCTTTTTTTATTTTATTGAAATGTTTCCAGGATTAAATCCAAAAAAGATGCAGGCTGTTATGAAGCAAATGGGAATTTCGCAAGATGAGATTCCTTGTTCGAAAGTTGTTATTGAAAAAGAAGATGGCGGAAAAATTGTTGTAGAGAATCCTTCTGTTGTTAAAATAAAGATGCAAGGGCAGGAATCTTTTCAAATTACTGGCGATGTTTCTGAAGAGACTGGAAAGGTTGGAATTTCTGAAGATGATATTAATACAATTGTAGAAAAAACTGGTTGTACTTCTGAGCAAGCTGAAAAGGTTTTGAAAAGCACAGGAGACTTGGCTGAAGCTATTTTGGAATTGAGTGAATGATTAATTATTGCCATTAAAGGGTAGTAACTTTCCAAAAGGTTTATAAATATTAATTTTTCTTTAATTTTATGAAAACATTAAAATCAATAATTTATTATGATGAAAATAAAGTAGATTGCGATGTAGACGTTGCTGATGATTGTATAAAACATGTTAATAATTTAGCTCCGCTTATCATAAAAACAGATTTGATTTTACATAAAGGAAAATATAAAATAATATTTGGACATGGAACAGAAGGATGGATTTATGAAGATGGAGAAAAAATTCTTCCAATGCAACAGGTTTCACAAAAATATGATATTATGGTGGCATGTAATAATTATTGTAATAAAAGTATCTGGAAGCCCGAAAAAGGAACTAGATTATTTAAAGGAACTTATGGAATAGGAAAAATTAATTTAGATCTAAAGAGAACATTTTTTTTTAATGATGATGGCACTCAAAATCCAGAAGGATTTACTTTTTTTATTGGAGGGAATCCTTTTTTTGATATTAAAATAGAAGGCAATTATCAATATGGAAACAGAAGTTCTATGTTCTCTGATGGAATTGATGTTTCAGCTTTTTGTAAAGAAAAAAATATTAAAAGACCTGATTATTTAGTTAATGTAACAGATATTCAGGATTTGAGTGAATCTCAAGATTTAACAAATAAAAAAATAAGTGGTCCTGCTGTTTTAATAGATACAACTTAATTATTCTAATTTTAAGAAAACTATAAAAAGAAGTAGTTCTTGGTATTTTATGCTTCTTAGAGGTTATAATGGAAGAAATAATCAAAGAAAAAATAAGTGCAGATCATCTTTTATATGTTAGCCTGAAATATACTAAAACTTGTGATGTTATGGTTAATTTACTTCTTAGATGGAAAAATATGATTGAGATTGCAATGAAAGAGATTTTGAAGCATGCTAAAAAGAAAAAAAAGATTTCTTCTATTTCTGAAAATCCTGTTGGGAGATTAGAGCAAGTAAGAAAATTATTCAAGAAAGATAAGAATTTTTTAGAAGTACTTGATTTATATGAAATGTTTAAGAAAATTAGGGAATTAAGAAAAGAGCGGATTGGGGAATTTAGGAAGAATGTTACATTAAGAGTTTTTTACAGAGGAAAGGAGATAAATGTAAATTTGGAGCAATTAAAGATATATGCTGATATGCTGGAAAAATTTATAAGTACTACTAAACAATTTCTTCTATCTTAAATAAAATTTAAGGAATTTTGATAATGCAAAAAGTAATTGTTATTACATCTGGAAAAGGGGGTGTTGGGAAGACCACTACTGCAATAAATTTAGGTGCAGCTATGAATTATTTTGGAGAGGATGTTTTAATTGTTGACGGGAATTTGTCTACTCCGAATATTGGTATTCACTTAAATTCTCCTGAAGTTCCAATAAATCTTAATCATGTTTTACTTGGAAAAGCTGATGTGTTTGAAGCTGTTTATGAACATGGTTCTGGAGTTAAGATTATTCCTTCTTCATTATCTATCAATGAACTTAAGAAAATGAAGCCTGAGAGAATAAAGGATTTCAAAAGGGATTTTAAGAATGTTGCAAATTGTGTTATAATTGATAGTGCTGCTGGTTTAGGTAATGAGGCTCTTTCTGCGCTTGATTTAGCTGATGAATTAATAATTGTGACAAATCCAGAAGTACCTGCTATTACAGATGCATTGAAAACAATAAAGATTGCAGAACGTATGAAAAAACCTGTTTTGGGAGTTATTGTGACAAGAGTAAAAAGAAATGATATTGAGATGCAGCCAGATTCTGTTAAGGAAATGTTAGAGGCTCCGATTCTTGGGATGGTTCCTGAAGATATTTTGGTTCAAAAATCTTTGAGCTTAAAAGATGCTGTTGTTCATACTCATCCAAAAAGCAAGGCAGCAAGAGCTTACAAGGAAATTGCTGCAAAAATTCTTGATGTGGATTATGATTCTGACCAAGACAGAGAAAAAGTTTTTGAAATAATTATGAGGAAGTTGGGTTTTAGGAAGTAATTTGAAAGATATTTTGTAAGATATAAATGTTAATAAATTCTATAAAACTTTTTAATTTATGAGTTATCCTTATACTGGTGGTCCGGGGGTTTATACGCAGGGTGATGAATTAGAAAAAGAAAGACGATTAAAAGAAGAAGAAGATAGGAAAAAATTTAGTGATGTTGTAAGGAGAGTATTAAGAGGAAATGTAACACAAAAAGAATTAAAAGAATATTCTATTAATATTAAAAATACTTCAGGAGATTATATTTTTCCAGGTCCAAGAACTTCTGCTTTTGTTGTTTCTGACGACGTTTTTAAGAAGTATGAGGAACATGGAGTAGTAAGATAAATATTAACTAATCCTACTTCCAACTTCAATATCTTTTTCTGGAGAAATTAAAACGACTTTTTCATGATTTTTTGTTGAGGCAGCTAAAAGCATCCCTTGACTTTCAATCCCTTTCATTTTTCTTGGTTTTAAATTTTGAAAATAAATTATTTTCTTTCCTTTTAAATCTTCTTTTGAATAATAAGGTTTCATTCCTGCACAAATAATTCTTTTGCCTAATTCTCCAACATCTAAAGTTAGTTTGTAAAGTTTATCTGCTCCTTTAATTTCTTCAACTTCAATTATCTGTGCAACTCGTAAATCAAGTTTTTCCCAATCTGAAAATTCAACTATTCCTTGTGTCATATTCTTTAATTTATAATAATCTTTATAAAATTAACTAAGGTATAATTAATATGAAAAAATTAGACTGGAATAATCCTCCTGAACAGATAAGACTTGTTGTAAATCTTCAAGAACAAAAAAATACATATGTTCAAGATACTTCAACTAGTGAGAGTTTAAAGATAGCCAATTCAATATTTAAGGTATTTTCTGCTGGTTCAAATTTGGTGAATCTAACAGATATTCAAAAGGGACTTTCTTTAAGATATCAAAAGATAGATGGTTTTTCTAAATATATCAAAGATGAAAAAGGAAAAGAATTATTAGTTAGAGATTTAACTTATAGATTAATGGAATAATTATTTTATTTTTTTAAAAAGGATTTCTCTTTTTGTAATATTTTTTGCACTAAATTGTTTTGTTATTTTTTCTGAAGTTTCAGGAATAAATGGAGAGAGAAGTTCTGCTATTTTTAAAATAGATTCTTTTAATTCATAAAGAACTTTTTTATCTTTTGTTTCCCATGGTTTTTTGTTTTGAATATATTCATTACAAATATCAATGAAAGCAAAAATTTCATTTAAGACCTTGTCAAGTTCATAATTTTCAAAGAATTTTTTAATTTTTTCTAATTTTAATTTTTTAATTAATTTATTTTCTGTTTTTTCAATTCCATATTTTTCAATTAGACTTGCAACTCGTGAAATTAAATTTCCTAATTTATTTGCAAGTTCATCGTTGTGTCTTTGAATCAAAGCTTTTTCTGA
>CAYPBD010000009.1:0-15615 GCA_964408905.1 Candidatus Woesearchaeota archaeon | reverse complement strand
AAATCTTAAATACATTCAATACTTATTTTTAATATGAAAAAAGAGATTTTATTAATATTAATTTTTATTCTTTTTCCCATCATAAATGCTGATGTTATTTCTATAAATTCAGGAGGAAATGAAGAAATTATAATTAATCCAGATACTTATATTGAAGGATTTTTTTCATGCACTCCAGATACATGTTCAAGTTTAGGTTATAATTGTAGAACCTGGAGTGATGGTTGTGGTGGAACAATAAATTGTGGCTCATGTGCTGCAGGATACACTTGTAGGTCTGGAATTTGTAGGGCTGTTACTATTACAACTCCTGGCGCTGGAGGGGGAGGTGGATTTATTCATAAAGAAGTTGAAGGATTAAAAATAATTCCTAAACAATTTAGTATAACAATGACTGCAAACTCAACAACTTCTGCAAAAATTGATTTATATAATATTGGGAAATCTGAATTAGACATAAAAGTCTTAACACAAAGCTTAGAAAAAATTGTTATAATTGATGAAACCTCTTTTATATTAAAACGTAAGAAATCCAAAACACTAAAACTTCAAATTACTTCTCCTCCAAAAGCAGGAATTTATACTGGAAAGATAAGATTTATAACCCAAAATAAGATTCAGGAAATTCCTTTTGTATTAAATGTTCGTTCTGGTCTTAGTCTTTTTGATATTTCATTAGATATTCCAGAAAAAAATAGAATAATTAACATAGGAGAAAAACTCAAAGGACAAATTACTTTAATACAAGCAGGAATTCAAGAACCAATGGATGTTTCTTTACATTATATAATCAAAGATTATAATGATAATTTTTATCTTGAAGAATCAGAAACAATTATGGTAAATAAACAAAAGAGTTATGAACATGAATTTAATACAAATAATCTTCTCCCAGGAGATTATGTTATTGGCGCAGAAGTCATTTATGAAGGAGGTGTAGCAACTGCAAGTTATCCCTTTCAGGTTGTTGAAAAAAAACCAACAAAAATTGACGTAATTTATATAGCATTAATATTTATTCTTATAACAGCGATAATAGTAATATTATTAACTATAAAACACTATAAGAAATTAAGACTAAAATATAAAAAGAGGAAATGAAAAAAAAAGGAATTTTAATTATTTTTATTGGAATAATTTTACTAGCAGGAATAACCTTTTTTTATATAACAAATAAACCAATACCAAAAAGTTCTTTTGAAATTGTCCCCTCTCTTTTTAAGATAGTTCTTGATAAAGGTGAAACAATCAGTGAAGATTTAGAAATAAAAAATTTTGGTAAAAAAAATAATTTCAGTCTAAAAATAGGAAATCTTAATGGAATTGTATATCTTGAAAAAAATAATCTTATTATTGAAAAAGGAAATTCAGGAAAGGTCAAAGTAAATATTTCAGGATTGAATTCTGTTTATGGAGCTCACATGGGACATATTTCTGTATCAAATGGATTAACCGAAAAGATAATTCCTTTTGTTGCATCAATACAAACTCATACTCAATTCTTTGCAATAAATCTGGATGCTGCTCCTGAAAATAAACATTTGATAAAAAAAGATAATCTTATAACAGATATAAAATTCTTTAACCTTTACGACGACAATTCACACACAATTAATGTAAATTATAAAATTCTCAATATAAATGGTGAAAAGATTTTATCTGAATCAGAACAAATAACAATTGGTTCAAAATCTTCCCTCACCAAGAAATTCTCTCTCCCCCAAGATATTGCTCTTGGAGATTATGTTTTTGTAGTATCTTTAGATTATCTTAATACAATAACAACTTCAAGCTATTTATTTTCTGTCGTTAGCAAAAAACCATTTTCTTTTTTTAATATAAATTTACTTGCTTGGATAGTGATTATTTTTACAGGAATTACTTTTCTTCTTATATTATATTTAATATATGAAAGAGTAACACTATTCTCTCAATTAAAAAAACAACAACATGAACAAGTAACATTTTTTTCAAAGAAAATATCCAAAGAAAAGAAAAGACGTCTGGCTAAGGCCAAAACACAAAAACAAAAGAAGAAGATAATTGCAGAATTACAGGATGCTAAGACAAAAATTTTAACTGCACTCAAAAAACAACAAAGACACCAAAAACATGAATTAAAAAAATTACAAAAGAAAAAAGACATTGAAGCAAAGAAAAGAAAACTTTGCCAATGGAGAAAAGAAAGTTATCCAAAAGCTGTTAGGTCTGCGCAAATAAGTTCAGATTTGAAAAATAAACTTGTCGTTTTAGGCCATGCTTATAAAGAAGGATTTATTAAAAAAGATTCTTATAAAAAAGGGGTCTCAAAAATAAAATCAGCCGACAAAAAACAAAAGACAAAAATTTATAAATAAATCTATTTTTATTATTAAAAGAGATGGGAATAATAGACAATCTTTCATCCATAACTGAAAAAGAACTTTCATTTAGTAAAAAAGCTTATAAGAAAGGTCAGAAAAATAAAAGTTCTATAAAAAAAACAACAAGAAAAAAACCAATTAAAAAAAGGATTATGAAAAAAACAATAAAATCTCAGAACATCACTAAGAAAATGATAAATAAGAAATCTACTGAAGCACAAAAAGGAATGTTAAAAGAAGCTATAGATGATATTAATAGGGAAATTGCAAGAATTAATCTTAAAAAGAGACAATTAAATAAACAAATTACAGATGCCGATTCTGGATTAGAATCATCAAGAAAAGCAGAAAAAAGATTACAAGAGAGAATAGCAGAACTTCTTGAAAAAGAAGCTAGTCTAAAAGAGAAGAAGAAAAGAATTACTCAAAATGAAGAAAGGCTTTCTGATAAACTTTTAAAAATAGAAAAGATAAAATCAGAGCTTAACGACGTTTAAGATTTCTAATAAAAATTTAAATAAGCCTATTTGTAGTTAATAAAATGTTAATCGGACTTGTAGGAAAGCCATCTGTAGGAAAAAGCACATTTTTCAAAGCAGCAACTCTGGCAGAAGTTGAAATAGCTTCATATCCATTTACAACAATAAAAGCAAATCATGGAATTGGATTTGTGAAAGTTGATTGTATTGACAAAGAGTTTAATACGCAGTGTAATCCAAATCATGGATTTTGTATAAATCATAAAAGATTTGTTCCTGTTGAATTAATAGATGTTGCAGGCCTAGTTCCAGGAGCTTCAGAAGGAAAAGGTTTAGGAAATCAATTTTTGGATGATTTAAGACAAGCAGATGTTTTTATTCATATAGTAGATGTATCAGGAACAACAGATGAAAAAGGAAAGCCAACAGAAAATTATGATGTCTCAAAAGATGTTATTTTTTTAGAAGAAGAATTAGACAAATGGTTCTTAGGAATTCTTATGAAAGTATGGAAAAGTTTTGCAAGAAAAGCAGAACTTGAAGAAGATAATTTTGCTCAGGCAGTTTCAAATCAATTTTCAGGATTAAAAGTTAAAGAGGATGATGTTAAAAGTGTTTTATTAAAATTAAACCTTCCAAAAAGAGCAAGCACATGGAATGACAATCAGCTTCTTGAATTTGCATCAGAATTAAGAAAGAAAAGCAAACCAATGATTATTGCTGCAAATAAAATTGATGCTCCAAATGGAAAAGAAAATTATGAAAAATTAAAAGATAAATTTCCTGATTTGAAAATAATTCCATGTTCTGCTGATTCTGAATTGGCTTTGAGAGAAGCTGCAAAAGCAGAATTAATAAATTATATTCCAGGTGAAAGAGATTTTAAAATCAAAGGAAATTTAACTGAAAAACAAAAACAAGCTCTTGATAAAATCAAAAAAAATGTTCTAGATAAATATGAAACTGGAACCGGAGTTCAAGCAATTTTGAATTACGCAATATTTGATTTATTAAAATATATTGCAATTTTTCCTGCAGGAGCACATAAACTTGCAGACAGCAAAGGAAGAATTTTACCAGATTGTTTTTTACTGCCACCAAATTCAACTGCTTTGGATTTTGCATATTTTCTTCATACTGATTTTGGAAAAAACTTTGTAAGAGCAATTGATGCAAGAACTAAAAAAATATTAGGAAAAAATTACAAATTAAAAAACAGAGATGCTTTAGAAATTATTTGCGGGAAATAATTATCTTCCCTTTTTCCACTTTCTCATTATCCCTAAAACTTCTTTATCAGAAACATCATGCCATTCTTCATAAACCTGTGCAACTGCATGAAAAAATCTTGGTTTTTCTAAAACAATTAATCCATTAACCATTTTTTGTATTTTCTCAGCAACATCTTCTCCAGAGACAGGAACAGCAACAATAATTTTTTTTGCTTTTTTCTTTTTGCATAACATTATCGAAGCAATCATAGTGCTTCCCATAGCTAATCCATCATCAATTAAAACCACAATTCTTCCGGAAATCTTTGGCAATGGTTCCCCTTTTCTCAAAATTTTCACTCTTCTTTTAGTTTCATTTATCTGTTCTTTTTTAATTCTTTCAATTTCTGATTTTGAAAGCTCATCTTCAGCCCAGTCAAAAATAAAAGTGCTTCCATCTTCTGCAATTGCTCCAAAACCAGCTTCAGGATTATATGGCAGAGGCAATTTTCTTGAAACCAACAAAGAAAAATCTGCATTCAAATATTTTGCAACTTCATAACCAACTTCAACTCCACCACGAGGAATAGCCAAAACTAAAACCTTTTTATTTTTATATTTCTCTAATGCTTTTGCAAGTTTTTTGCCAGCATCTTTTTTATCTTTAAACATTTAAATTTGCATCTCCATTCCATCATAAGCAAAAATAATTTCAGGATATTTTTTCTTAAACTCTTTTTCTTTTCTAATACTTTCTTTTCCGAAATGAGTAAAAATTATATTTCTCACCCCAGCTTTTTCACACCAGTGAATTTGAGTTATAATCCTTGCATGTCCAAAAATCTTATTATCTCTTCTTCTAACTAAATTCGCTCTTATTGATGAACCATCACCAATATAATAATCTGCTTTTCTAAGAACTTTATTTTTATTTTTTATATCAACAACATCACCTGTATAAATTATCTTTTTTCTTTCTGCATGAATTTCAAATGACACAGCTGGACATCTAATTGAATGAATAGCATTGTGAGGAATTATTGTAAAAGGACCTAATTTAAATTTTTTATTTGGTGTTATTATTTTATAATTTTCAGGTTTAAATTTTCCATAATCAAATGTTTTTTTAGTTAAATAAACAGGGATACTTATCTCATAATCTTTTTTTGTCCAGACATAATGGTCGGGATGTGCATGAGTTATCAAAACAGCATTTGGTTTTATTTTTTCCAATTTATATTTTTGCAAAGTTCCGTAATCAATTAATAATTTAAATCCTTTATATTTTAACAATGTTGAAGAATGATATCTATGTTTTTTTGAATGCTCTTCTATCTCACCCTTTGTCCCAAGAAAAATTAATTTAATCATTCTGTTCACTCGCGTGATAATGATGTTCTATTTCATTTAAAGTTTTATTCATAACTTTATGAATCATCCTGGCTAAATCCCAATCAAATGCTTTTGCAGTGAATACTTTTCCTGCAGTAATAACTTCAACATGAATACTTAATTTTCTTCTCTTACCTTCTTTTTCATGCTCTTTAAAATGGACTTTCAAAGAAAAAGAATTCTTCACAAGTCGTTGAATTTTCAGATAATATTCATTAAATAATTTTTTTGCAATTATTCTTTCTTTTTCATTCAAAATCTTTATATTTATAATCTCTGACATCATTTATTTATTAATCTTCCAAGTTTTTTAAAATCACTCTTAAACTTTTTTCTGAATCTTGAAAATCGCATTGCTGCAGCAGGATGATATGTCTTAATATATTTAATTCCCTTTATCTTCGGAGTTTGCCATGCAACAGCCCCCATTAAAACAATTATCTTCGGCTTTATTATTTTTACTTTTTCAACTAAATAAGGCATAAAAAAATTAATCTCTTTTTGGGTTGGTTTCCTGTTTTTAGGAGTTTTTAATCTTACAACAGAAGTTATGTAAAGATTTTTTCTTTTAATTTTATTTTCCTTTAAAATTTTATTAAGATATTTCCCAGATTTTCCAACAAAAGGCTTTCCAGTTTTTTCTTCTTCTGCACCAGGATTCTGACCAACTAACATAATTTTAGATTTAACACTCCCCTGATCTGAAACAATTTTTTTATTTGTTTTATAAAGAGATAATTTTTCACATTCCCTTTTCACTCTTTCATTAATCTTTTTTATATCGTCCTCTTCTCTAACCATCCTAAAATTTATAAGTAATAAAGCCCTTAAATATTTATGGAAAAAAAGAGGCGTGTTTTTAAAAAAGGTAAATATATTACAACAAGAAAAGGTTCATTTGTTTTGAGTTTATCAAAAAAAGTTGTCAGATGGTTAAAACCCTATTCTAAAAAAATTGAAGTTGTAGGAAGTATTAGAAGAAAAGAAAAAAAACCAATTGATATTGATATTGTATTGATTCCAAAAAATAAAGAAAAACTTGAAGAGTTTATGAGAAAAAAAGGAAAATTCATGCAGGGTGGTGGAAAAAAATCCAGATGGAAAGTAAAAGGAGTAAAAGTTGAATTATATTATACAACACCTGAATCATGGGGTGCGACATTAATAGCTTATTCAAGCAAATTCGGAGCAGGAATTGGTTTAAGAGTTGTTGCAAGAAAAAAAGGTTTTAAATTAAACCAATATGGATTATTCAAAAGAAAAACAAAAAAAAGAATTGCAGGAAAAACAGAAAGGGGAATTTACAAAGCTCTTGGAAGACCTTGGAAACCTCCTGAAAAAAGATGATTAAATTTTGCTTCTCACAGAATGCTTTGCACCACAAGCCAAACAATGAATAAAACTTAACCTATCTTCTTTAATTAATTCTGTATCGGGTTTTTTACACTCTTTACATAAAACAAATTCTTTAACATATTCTTCAATTTTTCTATTTATCTTTGCACTTGGCACTTTAATATTCAAAACAAGTCTATCCCCTTCTCTTTGCCCAGATGCTGCAAGTTCTCTTAACATAAATTTCTGAAAATGCTCTGGTTTTCTTCTAAGATATGAAGCAATCTGAAAAAAATTCGTCAAAATAGTTTTCCTCCCTTCAATATGTCCTTCTATTTTAGGAATTTCAAATCTTTCTCCAGTTCCTTCTGGCTTTTTCACTTTTGAATATGCTTCATTTAAAAGTTTTTCATAATCTGTCATAAAAATTAGAAAGATAATTGATTTATAAGAGTTTTGGGATAATAAATTATTCTTCTACCCCAATAGGAGAAATATGTTCATCTTTTATTTCTTTTAATCTTTCTTCTATATTCTTTTTATCATTTATTAATTTTCTTTTTTCATTTACTAAGTTCTGTCTTTTTATTCTTTTTTCCCATAAAAGAAAAAGTTTAATTATAGGATTAGTTCTCTTTAAATCTCCTCTATTACAAATAAAAGGGAGGTATCTTTTTACATTATGACACAAAGTCTCTCCTACAGAGAAAAAGGCAGCTCTTTCATCAGCTACCCCTAAAACAAAAGGAATAGAAAAACTTTCTATTTTATTTAAGACATCTACTAATAAACCATTAATATTTCCCAAATCTTGAGAATCTTTTTTATCTATTTTCTTTAAGGAAGTTATTTTTATCTCTCCATGTATAATTGATGAATCAAACTTATCAAAATAATTTACTTTATCCTTTATTATTTTATCATCTAAATCCTCTAAAGTGGGAATTATCTCTTTCCTATAATATTCACATTTTTCTGAAGCTAATTTATAAGCATTTATTTTAGAAGATTTTCTTGAATTATCTTTTGATATCTTTATTTGATAAAGCCCAAATACTGCAACAATAACTAATGTAGGCCCACTAAGAAAATATAAAATTTCTAAAATATTATAAAGATTTTCCACTAAAAATGGCATGAAAGACAAAAAAATAAGAAAAATATAAATATTTAGGTCATTTAAAATATATTTACAATATTTATCCTAACCACCGAACTCTTCCAGGACGCGGTTCAAAAATAATTCCCTCTTCAAGTAATTTCTTAATTTCCTGATTAATTATCTCAGGAGAAATCTCTCTCAAATCCATAATTATTTTATCTAAATCAATGCCTCCTTCTTCCTCTGCATTTTTTATTTTATCTAAAATTTTATCTTTAATTGCAATTATCTGTTCTCTAGCAACAGGTTTGGCATTTTTGGATTTCTCTTTTTCAATTTCCATTTTTCTCACAAGCAAATATTTTGGGTCTTGTTCTTTAATAATCTCTGGAGAAATATATGTTTCATTATTAAAATTCCTTAAAACACCAATAACTAAAATTGTATTACCCTGATTTAGATTTTTTAATTTTTCAACATCATCTCCAAAAGATTTCAGCTTTATCTGCCCAGAGCCATCATCAAGAGTTAAAAAAGAATATTTCTTATCTCCTTCACTATCATATTTATCAACAACATTTCCAATAACATTAACCCTAACAATTTTTTTATCACCTAATTCTAAAAAAGAAAATCTATCTCCATCCATAGCTGGCTTTCCTAAAAGCAATTCTCCTATACGAAATTTATATGCAATATGTCTCTTAAATTGGTCTTCTGGCATTATAAAAAAAATTAAAACATATTTTTAAAGATTTATGAACTAACTCGAAGTCTTCTGAACATACCCTCTTCTAGGGGTGAATATATCCCCAGATGCTTTTAATTTATTAATTGCATCATCAATATCATCTTTTTTTATTTTATCTTTAAGTTCTTCTTCAATTTCTTCTATTGGAATTAATTTCCCAATTTTTCCCTCAAGTTGATTAATGACTTCCCTCACTGTTATAATTTTATTTCTCTGAGAACTCGGAATTCCTGTTGAAACCCTATCAATATCAAAAGTCTTTGATTCATAATCATAACCAACCTGCATCAAATAATATTTCATTAATTCTATTGCCTCCTTTGCATCATCCATAGTAACTTTTTCTTTTAATTTTAATTTCGCTGATGCCTCTGCCATTCTTATCAAAGCCTGAAGCTGCCGAGCAGAAATAGGAATAGGCCTTATAGCACTCTCAGATGAAACAGGTTTATTTCTCAACTCAACATAAAATCTCTTTATCTCTTCAACAGCTTCATCAGTTAATTCAGGTTTTATTCTTTGTTTAGCATATGCAACATATTTTCTAAAAAGTTCCCTTGGAATCAACATATCTTCTCCTCTTTTCTGATGCTCCTGTAAAACATGAGTTGCAATCTTCTCATCTTTGTCTCTGTTAGGAATATCTCTCAATGTAAAAATAACATCAAATCTATTAATTAATGTTGGAGGTAAATCAATTTGTTGAGCAATTGACTGATAAGGGTCAAATCGTCCAAATTTAGGATTTGCAGCTGCCAAAACAGAAGTCTCTGCTCTAAGTGTCGCCTGCACATTTGCCTTTGAAACAGTTATTGTCTGTTGCTCCATTGCCTCATGCATTGCACTTCTGTCACTTGCATCCATCTTTTCCAATTCATCAATACAAACAAGCCCCTTATTCGCTAAAACCATTGCACCAGCTTCCAAACTCCAACCTCTCAAATATTCATCTCTTACAACAGTCGCAGTTATTCCTGCCCCCGAAGCAGATTTTCCAACAACATATCTCCCTTTTGGAGAAATATTTGACATAAAATTCAAAGTAACTGATTTTGCAACACCTGGATCACCAATTAATAAAATATGAATATCTCCACGGCTCGTCTGCCCATCTGCATGAATTTTTTGCACTCCACTAAACAATTGCAAGACAAGCGATTTTTTAATCTCCTCATATCCCCAAATACTCGGAGTGATGCTCCTCGCCAAATTATCAAATATTTTAGGGTCTTCAGATAATTCAAGAATTTGCCTTTCATCTTCTTCACTTATATCCAGTTCTTCAAAAGTTTCCTCCATAGGAATCAAATTATTAGCATCAACCGCTAATTCAAATCTTGTTGAAAGACCGCCTGAACGTAAGGGAACAGGAACTTCTTTTAATACCCCAATAACTTTAATTCTACTTCCAGGAGTTGTTTTTTCTTCCATTCTCGGCTCAACTAAATCTTCTTTAATAAATATATTAATTCTCTTTGGTTGTTCTCCACCCGATAAAGATTCTGGTGCTTCTTCTATTACAAGCCTTTGAGTATCAACCATTGATTTACTAACTAATTTAAAACCCCCTCTCCTTCCACAAGAACATCTCGAAGGCTCCCGAAATTTTTTTTCTAATTGAGTTACTTTTTGAGTTGTTCCACAACTTGGACATTCAAATAAAGCTTCTACAACCTGAGGTCTTACATCTGACGCCTGCCTAATAATTCCCTCAATAACAATTACTTCATTCAAATGTTTTGAACGAATATTTCTTATTCTTATTTCCTGACTTTTCGGAAGATTGATTAATCTAACTCTCAAATTATTTATTAATCCAGATTCCTCAATTGCTACTTCAATTAATCTTAAAACTTCTTCAGGATTTGAAAGTATTCCATCTGAAAGAATATTTGAGAATTCAGTAAGTTTCATAAAATCTAAATAAATTATATTATTCCCTTTACGTATTGATTCACCAAATTCTTTTTTATAAGAATCAAAGAAATTTTTTGCTTCAATTATAAATTCTTCATTTTTAATCTGCCTCTTATCACCCATGAACTAGAAATGAGTATTTTCTTTATATGGATTTCTATGATTGGAAAGTAATTTTATAATATTTAGAGAAAAATTTTAAAATCCAATACTAAATTAAAAGATTATTATAATTAATTATTTAAACAAAATTCTTCTAATTCTTTTAAAGAAATATCATATTTTTCTCCTGAAATCTCTAATGTTGTAGTTTGAGTTGTTGGAGATATTTGAATAATAGAGCTATTTATATTAATAGTAGTTTCTAATTTAAGAGATTCACACAATTGAGTAGAATTAAAATTTGAAAGTAGAGTTTCTAAATCATTTTTTGGAGGATTTAAATTTGTAAAATAATATAATGCACATACAAAAAAAATTATAAGAACAATTAAAATTAAAACTATAAAAGAAAATTGATTCTTTTTCATATTTATCTACAACATTTTATTTTTTTAATATATACTAATGCAACAAAGACCGGATCTGACATTGCAAATTCTTGCTGTATTCCAACCAAAGTATATCCTGCAGGACATTTAACCCATTCAGCATCAGCGCATCCTGCACCGCTGCAAGATGGAAAAGTAGCAGTAATTGTTCTACAATCATTTAAACTTCCCAATCCTCCTCCTGTGTTATCAACTCCATCAGCAAAACCAGAAGGTACTCCACTTAATTCATTCCAACTTACACCATTTTTTACAGAAGCAAGAACTGTTGGGTCTGTTTCATCAATTTCATCAGAAGTATGACTAACTCCTGCAACAGCATAAACTCCTACACTAACAAATGCCAAAATCCCAATTACAATAAAAGTATAAAGCCACCTGTTAGAAAAATTAATTTTAATTTCAATTCCTCTTTTTTTCTTCATGTTAATTATTATGAATAAAGGATTTTTAAATGTTATGCTATTTTCTTCAAATAATGATTCATATATGGAGAAGAAAAATCTTTTCTTGGTTTCAATTCCGGACTTGTTAATTGTTTATCTACAATAAGTTTTGTTACTTCTTTTAATTTAATTAAATCTTTCAATGAGGGAATCAAGTGACTGCGACAAGACACTATTTTATAAGTATTCCCAATATCATTTTTTATTAATTCCCCAATATAATCTCCTCTATTATTTTTAATCACATATTCTTTTGTTTTTCTATTATAAATTGTATTAACATCAGTATACCATCTAAGAGTCATAAAATCTTCTTCTCTTAATCCATCAATTAAAGTTAATCCTTTCATATTTTTTGCTAAATAAGAATATTTAAAAATGTTATCTTTAGAATTATCTTTTATAATTTTTCAGAGCAACCTTAACATTTTTCAGAAGCTGAATCATACTATCTTCAAGCTGTTGTTTATTCTTTGTTCCAGTGCACACAAGTTTTCCATTACTAAAAAGTAAAAATGTAGCATTTGGTTCTATTAACTTATAAACTAATCCAGGAAACTGTTCTGGTTCATATTCTGTATTTTGCATCTCCAAAGCTAAAAAATTAAGATTAAGCTTTAAATCAATTGTCCCAGAAGCAACAATATTTTGAACAGTTATCTTAGGTTTTGTTGTAATATTCACATTTATCTTCTTCAATTGCTTTATCACAGCCTGTATAACTTTTCTCACTTGAGAAACTGATTTTGTTCCAGTACAAACAAGATTTCCAGAAGAAAAAACTAAAACAGCTGATTTTGGCTCTTTAATTCTTAATACAAGTCCTGGGAAAGTCTCTGGATTATATTCAGTATTAGGTTGTGTCCTTGCTAATTTTGTTAATGGAACAGGCTTTTCCAATGAAGTTGTTGCAACAATATTTTGTATTTTATAATTACTTGTTGATTTTCCAGCCATTTTATAATAAATTATTAGATAAATTCATTTATAAAGGTTATTTTAACCATATTTCCAATTCCTTTTTTGATTTGCAAAATCTTTTTCAACTTCTTCCAATGTTGCAGCATCGCTTGGTCCTTTATCAGGACGAAGAGCAGTAAATCTTGGAAATCTCAATGCCCATCCCGAATTATAATTGGGAGACCTCTGGATTTCCTGATAAGTAACTGCAACAACAATTTTTGGTTTAATTTCAACTTTCTTTCCTTTCTCTTTTATAATTAAAGGAGTTAATTTTTTAGTTAATTCAGCAAAAGAAATTCCTCCTTCTTCTTTTTCTTTAATTCCTGTTCCAACTTTTCCAATCTTTAAATATTCTCCTCTCTTTTTTCCTTTACAAGCTAAAATAAAACTAGACATCCATCCAGAACGTTTTCCAGTCCCATATTCTGCACCAACAATAACCAAATCCAAATCTCTTTCCTCTGGTTTCAGTTTCAGCATATGCCCAACACGACTTCCAGGCTGATAAATCGCATCAAGTTTCTTGAACATAATTCCTTCCTGATTATCTCTAAGTGCTTTTTTGTAAAATGATTTTGCCTTTTTCTCATCACCTGTAATAATCTGTTTTGAATGGATTATTTTATAAGAATGATTTTTAATAATCCCCCTAAGCAATTCTGTTCTCTTCCTAAAAGGCTCGTTTAGTAAAGAATGATTTCCATAATAAAGAATATCAAAAACATTTATTTCAACAGGAAGTTCCTCAACAAGTTTTTCAATATGATATTTTCTTCTTATTCTCTGACTAATATGCTGAAAAGAAGTATACTCTTTTGTCTTTTTATCATAACCAACTGCTTCAGAGTCAAGAATAAAATTTTTTCCTTTAACATATTTTCTTATATTTGCAACAACATCAGGAAATTGTTTTGTAACATTTTCTAATCTTCTTGTAAACAACTTTATTTCTTTTCCTTTCTTATGAATTAACAATCTAAATCCATCATACTTATATTCAATAGCACAAGGTTTTCCAACTTTCTCAAAACCATCTTTAATAGTTGCTGCTTTTTGAGCAAGCATAACTTTAATCGGTTTGCCAATTTCCAAAGATATCTTATCAAGTTCTTTCAATTTCCCTTTTCTCGCAGCTTTGAAAACTTCTGCAATATCATTTGACTTATCAATTGCACTTTGTATTCTTTTAGCTGATTCTTTACCTGAATCAAAAAAAGCAGAATTCATGGCATCCCTTATTGTGCTTTCTTTAACACCAATTCTTAAATCTCCAATTAAAGTCCTTACAAGATACAATGCCTCAACAGGAGAAGCAGAAGTCAAAAGTTCAGTTATTAGTGAAATCTTTTTTGCTACAGTTCCCTTACCTTCAAGTTCAGGAAGTTTTCTTAAATTTTCCAAAACTTTTTCAGTAGTTAAAATATGTCTATGTAAAGTAGATTGTTTTTTATATTTAGTTAATTCCTCTGCAACTTTACCCAAATCACCAATAGACTTCCATTTTTTCACAACCTGCTTAGATTCAATTCCAGTTGCTTTTGAAATCGCTTTAATAGCTAACTGATTACTAATTCCAATTCTCTTTTCATTATATTCAGGATAAATATCTCCTAATAAAAGATACAAAACTTCATCATCTGATTTATCAAGCAATCTTAAAAATTTCGAAAGAATTCTTATTTTCTCGAGTCGCTTTGTAGTTCCCGACGCTTCTTCATAAAGTTCTGCAAGTTTTTTATATCTCATTTTTTCTTTCTTTTTAATTTAATTAAATCATAAATTGATACAATAATAAAAACAGATTGTAGAATTATAAATATAACATTTCTTAAAGAAATACTATATGCTAATAAACTTATACCACCTGAAATATAAAAAATATCCTGTTTCTTTCTTTTTTTCGAAATAACTCCAATTGAAATTAAAATCAAACCAATAGCTCCAATTATTATAAAAATTATTGATACCATCTCTTTTAATTAAAAAGAAATAATTGTTTTTAATCCTATTGATTCTTCCACAATCCATGAACATTACAAAACATTCTCGCGTTTTTAATATCTGCTTTTACAGGAAAAACCGCTTCTGGTTTTTCTCCTGGATGCAAAAACTTTTTTGACTCACCTTTATCTGTAGAAATTTCAACCCATTCAATATAATGATTTTCTTCCATTGGATGAAGAACAGCTCCAACTTTTACTTTAACACCTTCTTCATTTTTTTCAATAACAGGCGCATGCTTGTCTGCATATTCCCCTTCAGACTGTTCTTCCATTAAATTCATTGGCTTTCCACAACAAACCAGATTATTTGAACTTGGATGCAAAACTTCAATAACATTTCCACAAACACTGCAAATGTAAACCTGTCTTCTTTCTACCATTATTTCATTTCCTCAACTTCTTTTTTCCCATTCTTAAGTTCATTAACCTGTTCTTTATCTAATTCAAGAAGTAATGTCTGAAATTCACCAATATGAGTCTTCTCCTCCTTAGCAATATCTAAAAGAACTTTCTTAATATTTTTATTTTTAGTCTTAGCTGCAAACTGTTCATATAAACTAACTGCATCAAGTTCTGCAATCAAACCAGCCCTAAGAATTTCCTTATCAATATCCTCTTTTGCAACTTTATCCAAATCAATTGGAAACTGCGATAACATAAAAAGAATAAAGAATAAAGGTTTTTATATTTTTGGAATTACATTAAGTTTTCTTTAATAAATATAACCAATCAAGACTCACAAATATGTTTCTGCCAAACTGTTGTAATTTAATTAGAAGTGGAGAATTTTCTGAAGGTTTTTCAATCCCTTTAAATATATAAGGATGGCTATATTTAAAACTTCTTCCATAATGCACTGCAACTCTATCTCCTTTTAATAATTTAATCCTTTCAAAATCTTCTTCAGTCAATAATTCATAAGTTTTTGTCATAGAAATATTTAGATAAAGTTTAAAAATTTATTACTTACCTCTCCTCTTACCAGCTCTTACACTTGGTCTTGTTTTTGAAGTTGGACTTTTATTTCTCAAACCTCTTGATTTTTTCCCAGCACTTGTCAAACCTCTCATTGCTCTTTTCTTATTTCCAGATTCAGAAATCC
>CAYPBD010000008.1:0-18958 GCA_964408905.1 Candidatus Woesearchaeota archaeon | reverse complement strand
TAGGCAAAAATTTATTGACCCTTTTTCTCGGCCAAAACTGCAAACTTCCTTTTCTTGGTGATTTCTTTGAAGGCATTTCTTAATAGTGCGGATAACATTTTAATCCCTGGAATATATTTAGTAGAAATTTGTGGTTTTTAAGTGTTATGGGAGGGTTTTGATTTGGGATTTTATAAAATTAATCTTCAATCTCAAAATAAGCCTCTTTATTTGAAGGATTAAAAAATAATTTGGCTTTAATTTTTAACATAAAATCAACCCCAAGCAAACTTGGTTGACTATTTTCTCCTTTAATAGGAAAATGAACAGGCATTTCAATATTATCTAAGTCTTTAAATTTTAAATTAGCTTCTTCTAATATTCTAGTTGTAATCTTGCCCCCTCCAATATTAATTTCTCTTTGTTTTCCTATTAATTTACTTAATTGGAGAGGAGTAAGCCTCATTCTTTTTAAGTCTGCAGTGCCTATAAGAGTTATTGGACTCCCTGTATCAACAATAGCCATAACTGGAAGAGAATATTTTAAAAATTCAGATTTTAACAAAAAACTTGCTATAGGTCTTAAGCCATTTGCAAAATGATGTACTTGCAAATTAATTCTTTTCATTTTAAAGAATTATAATTCTTCCTTTTGGATAAACAAATTCTATAAAAATATAAGAAGGATTTTGTTTTTTTTCTTCAATCTTTTTTATAACTACATCAATATCTTTCCCTGAAGCAATGGGGATAGCATTCTTTATAGCAACGAATTGATTTGTAAACCCTTTTTCCCTTAATTTATTTATATTTTCATGAAACCATTTACTGTCTTTCTCAAAATTATTAAGAAGAGATAACTCTTGTTGTTGTTTCATTAAATTTTCTCTTTTTATATCTATTTAAACTTAACTATATAATAATATAATATTTTAAAAAACTTACTATATAGTTACTTTTTTCTTATCTATTTTCTAAAAACTTCAACTTTATTTATTAGGATTATTGAGATACAAATTATATTTTAGATAGATTTTTAAGATAATTTCCTTTTTGTATTTTATGGATAGAAAAATGAAAAAGAAAAAAAGTTTTTGGTATTGGATTATTCTAATTATAATTATTCTTCTTGGATTATATCTTTATGGAAATTATGGAGATAAATGGGAAGAAGAAAATTGTGATTTAACATTTTACACATATACATATTCAGAAGATTGCTTAGATGATTGTTCTGTTAAATGTAGTAATGAAGGTTTTTCATATGCTTCTTCGGGTTATTTTATGCCTTTTTTAAGTTATGAAGAAATGATAGATTATGATTTATATAAAAGATGCGAATGTAATTGTGAAGGTTGTAGAAAAAATTAAATTACGCCTCAAACTCTTTCTCACTATTCACAACATTTTCATCAATCACAGCTTTTCTTACAATTTTCCCTTTTCTTTTAGCCATCTCACGAATCTTTGCAAAATCTTTTTCACCTTCAGGCATAACCATGCTATCTATAAAATAAGTGTGATTAATTTTTGCAAGTTTAAAATTAGGATTTTCAAAAATAAAACTATCTGCAATTTGTTTATCTTTTGTTTTCAAACTACAAAAATCTGCTTTAGCTTCTTTATCTCCTTTTCCAGGCTTTCCTGATTTTGGAGCTTTTGGTTTAATTTTCAACTTATCTTCCCCAACACTAAAACTCAAAGCAAAAAATGTTTTAGGAAACTCATCAAGCAAATCAAGAATCTCTTTCCCAGACATTTCCCTGTCAATAATATATCTCTTAACACCCTGAAACTGCTTCTTATCTTTAAACTCAATTTTTCCTGTCAAATCAGAAGTAGAAACAATCGCACCAGTAACCTTAGTCTTCTCATCTCCCAACTTCTCTGCCATCATCTTCACCAACTCATTTGCAAATTCCGCAGAAGTTTTAATTGTATACTTCCCATTAGAATTCTTTGCTTCAATCAATGCTCTGTCTCTAAATTCTCCTTTGCTAAATTTTTGAAATTGGAGATGAACTTCTTCATCAACTTTATCATCAAACACCTTTTTTATAAAATTCATATTTCTTCTTAACCAATTTGACTTATAAATTTTTTGCAGCCACAAACCTTTATAAATTTTGATTAATAATTAATAATATGGACGACGTTTATTTCAGACGAATTATAACTGCAGTTATTTTAGCTGTTCTCATAATCTTATCTTTCTTTTTATTAAAACCAATTTTATTATCTGTGATAATGGGTTTTATTCTTGCATTTGCATTCACTCCTCTTTATAATAAAATTTACAAAGTAATAAAATCAAAAAACATTTCCTCTTTACTTGTATGTTCTTTATTAATTATATTAATAGTTTTACCTTTATGGTTTTTAACACCAATTCTTATAGACCAGTCTATTAAATTATATTTGTCTGTTCAAAATATAGATTTCATAACTCCTCTCAAAAATATTTTTCCTTCTTTACTTGCTTCAGAAGAATTCTCAGTAGAAATAGGTTCTACTCTTCATTCTTTTATAACAAAAGCAACAAATTCTTTAATGAACTCTTTTTCTCAATTAATTCTTAATTTTCCAAATATATTTTTACAATTTATGGTAGTCTTTTTCACATTCTTCTTTGTACTTAGAGATAAAGAAAAATTAATAGCCTATGTTCAAAGTTTATTACCCTTTTCAAAAGAAGTTGAGAAAAAATTATTTAAATCTTCAAAAGACATTACTTCTTCAGTTATTTACGGACAAATTATTGTTGGAATAGTTCAGGGTATTGTTGCAGGAATAGGTTTTTTTGTTTTTAAAGTTCCTAATGCTCTACTTCTTACATTATTCGCATCTTTAGCAGGAGTTATACCAATTATCGGACCAGGACTTGTTTGGATACCTGTTGTAATTTATCTATTTGTTACCGGAAATACAGTTTCTGCTTTAGGAGTTCTTATATTTGGTTTAGCTTCTTCTATAGTGGATAATATCATAAAACCTCTTTTTGTGTCAAAAAGAACCACCTTACATCCAGCATTAATTATTATAGGAATGGTTGGAGGTTTCTTTTTATTCGGAGTTTTAGGATTCATACTTGGACCTTTAATTATTGCTTATCTTCTTATAGTCCTTGAAATTTATAGGAATAAGAAAAGCCCCAAAATTTTTACAAAATAAATTATAAAAAAGAGAAAATTAATGGAATTAAAAGTTAAATTTTTAAAATGGTCTGCAGGAATTCCAGTAGCTATGTTAAATCAGAAAACAGCAAAAAAATTAGGAGTTCATGTTCAGGATAAAATATCTATTAAGACTCTTTCAAAATATCCAAAAGAAACTTCTACAATTATTGATACAATAACAGGATTAATTAAAGAAAAAGAAATTGCAGTTTCATCTGAACTTAAAAAAAGATTAGAATTAAGAAAAGGACAAAAAGTAGATGTTACTCTTGCATTAACCACTAAAAGTTTATTTTTCATAAAGAAAAAATTAAACAACAAAAGATTATCAAGAAAAGAAATAAATGAGATTATCAGAGATATTACAGATAATTCTTTATCTGAAGCAGAAATTGCACTTTTTATTTCAGGAATGTATAAGAATGGAATGGATGTAAATGAAATTATTTATTTAATTGATGCAATATTAGAGTCAGGAAATAAATTTAAATTTAGAGGTAAGATAATTGGTGATAAACATTCTATAGGAGGCATCGCAGGAAATAGGACTACACCAATTATTGTTTCTATATGTGCATCAGCAGGAATTATAATGCCCAAATCTTCTTCAAGAGCTATAACTACTCCTGCAGGAACAGCTGATGTAATTGAAACAATAGCTCCTGTTGAATTTTCAATGAAAGAATTAAAAAAAATAGTCAGAAAAACAAATGCATGTTTAATTTGGGGAGGGGCACTTGGAATAGTTCCAGCAGATTCAAAAATAATTCAGGTTGAAAAAGTATTAGGGATAGATCCAGAATCTCAGTTATTAGCTTCAATTATGTCTAAAAAACTTGCCATGGGTTCTAAATATATTATTATAGATATTCCTTATGGAAAAACAGCTAAAGTAGATAAAAAAAAGGCAACAAAATTAAAAAGAAAATTTGAACAACTCGGAAAGCACTTTAAAGTAAAATTAAAAGTTGTTCTAACCTCTGCCAAAGAACCAATGGGAAGCGGTGTTGGTCCTGCTTTGGAATTAATTGATGTAATAAAAATTTTAAATCCTCATGAAAAAGGACCAAAAGATTTAGAAGATAAATCATTATTTTTAGCAAGCGAACTTTTAGAAATGACAAAAAAAGCAAAAAAAGGAAAAGGAATTGAGATGGCAAAAGAAATCCTTTATTCTGGAAAAGCTTTTGAAAAATTTAAACAAATTATTAAAGCACAGGGAGGGGCTTTGAAAGAAATTAAACCTGCAAAATTCAGAAAAGATATTTTATCAAAAAGAGCAGGAAAAATTATTGGAATAGATAATAAAAAAATAAATAATTTAGCCAGAGTTGCAGGATGTCCTGCAGATAAATTTGCAGGTCTTTATATTTATCATAATTTAGGAGAAAAAATAAAGAAAAGAGATAAAATTTTAACAATTTACTCTGAATCAAAATCAAGACTTAAACAAGCACTTAAGTTTTACAAAGATAAAAAACCAGTGAGAATTAAATAATTAAATATTTCACAACTATCTTTTTAAACTCTTTTTTTCTTTTTGTTTTATGAGACAATCTACCCTTATTCAAAATCTTGTAAATTATTTTAAAAGAAATTTAGCAAAAGGATATACTTTTGAATCCCTTAAATGGGCATTAGTTAAGCAGGGATATTCTCGGGCACTTGTAGAAAAAGCAATTACTCAAACACATCAGGAACTTGCAGAAAAAGCACCTGTTCTCAAAGATAAACCCAAAATAAAATATCAGGTTATTGATGAATATGATAAACCAATAACAATCAATAAATCTTTTTTCAGAAAATTTTTTGATTTTTTTAGAAAATAATTCTGGTAATAGTAAGCTTTAAAATCTTATAATTAATCTATAAATCATAAGCCTCCGTCGCATAAGGGTATTGCACCTGGCTTGAGACCAGGGTCCTTCGGGACATCCCCGTTCGACTCGGGGCGGGGGCGTTGTAGCAGACTGAAATGTCTGCTTAATTCTATTGTCGAATTGGTTAAATACAAAAGATTTTTCTTCCACGTTTTTACTCGGGCGAAGTTATTGGAAAGCGAGAAGAATTAAATCCATAACGACTTTTCAATGGCTGAGTAGCTGGGGCGTTTACTTTTTCTCAAAAAAATCCAGAACCCTACTATCTGGAGAAAGAATTTCAACTTTATCTTCTTTAAATCTCAATCCTCTGTAAATTTTTTGCCACAATTCTCTTTTTGCTTTATCTTTATAAAAATCCCAATATTCCTGAGGTTTTGTTTTATTCAATATTTTCCAAAAAGCATCTTGCACATTTGGATTAGGATATTTTGTAAAAATAATACTATTACATTCTTCTCCAGGAAAATCAATCCCTCTCCCACATCTGGTTGTGAAAAGTACATCAGTTTGTCCTTTTTTAAATCTCTCAACTAAAATTCCAGTTTTATCTTCTTCTTGCATATTTTTCAATTTCTCTCTACTGATTAAATTATCAATGTCAAATCTCTCAAGTTCCTCTTCACTCGGCAAATCCAAAAAAGCATTTACATGAATTAACACAGGTCTTTTTGCTAAATTAACACATTTACTCAAAGCCTTAAGATAATCTTTTCGCGAAAATTTTCCAGAAGAAAAATTAGAATATTTACAATCAATCTCCAAACCAGTTCTTTTAATTTTAATTTTCCCTTGATGTTGTGCCTCTGCTTCAATTATTTTAAAATCATTTAAACCAAAAACATTTTTCAAAACAATATCAGAATGAATAGTTCCAGACATCAAAACAATTATTTTATTTTTATCAACCATCTCCTTAAACTTTTTTGCCAGATTTGTTGTTACAATACTTACAATAAGATTATTTTCTTTTTTATGAAAAGTTAAATAACTCTCATTAAAAAACTCCTCAAACATTTTTGCTGTTTCTTTTACATTAAAAAGATAACTTTCATCATCAATTTCATCAAACAAATCTGGTGAATTTAACAAAATCTTTAGTATATCATAAACCCCTGTTTCCTTCAAAGGTATAATCTCCTGAGAATTGATTGAATGACCAACTCTTTCATTTCTCTTTATTTGTTTTATTATCTCATTTATCTCTTTTACAATCAATTCAATTTTTTCTCCTCCAGTAAAAACATATACCAAAGAATTTTGCAGTTTGTCTATATTTATACTTCTTTGATTAGAAAAACTATCAAGAAATTCATCACATTCATCAATTATTTCAACTTCTGTCAAAGGTTTTCTATTCATAGCAGATTCCAATTTATATTTCAAAGAATTAAACACAATAACATCAGAATTAATATAAAAATTAAATTGTTCATAAAATCTGCATCCTGGTTTTCTTTGATAAAAATTAAAATTAGTATCCTTCAAACCAAGATATCTTTTTCTTTCCACATTCTCAAAATTTTTCACTTCATATTTCTCAGGCATAACAGGACTCCAATAAGGGCAAACAGGTGCAATAGACATTCTTTTTACATCTTTTATGTCTAAAAAATCTTTCAAATGAACATTTTTATTTTCTCTTAAATATGTTTTTATTCTATTCCAGTTTTTTTCTTTAATTTCTATTTTACAGGGAATCTTTGAATTATCAGCAGAAATATCTTTTCCAATTATATTATTAATTTCTTTTCTCTTTCCAAAGAAAATATCATGCAGTTTTGCATTAACTTCTCTTTTTATTTTTGGAATTGCATTTTTATTATCCTCTAAAAATTTACATTTGTGATTTTTTCTTCCTGTAATCACAGAAATTCTTAATTTTTTATTATTATCTTTAAGTAAATATTTAGAATTCTCATAATCTTTTTGATATTGCCTTTGCAAATTTTTCCCAGGCACAACAATTGAAGTCTTTCCAAGTTTTCTTGCAATATTCAAAGCAATCGCACTTTTTCCTGTTCCACAGATTCCATGAATAAAAATAATTTTATTTCCTTCTTTAATAGAATCAAGAACTTCTTTCACAACATCTTCTTGTGTCTTTCCATTTGAAAACTTTAAAGGTTCAAGAAATTTTTCCTCTTCATATAAACTCCATGTCATAGGTAATTGAAAATTTAGAATAAGTTATAAGTTTTATGGGGATTTATTTAAAGAAAATCTTTTAAAGTTATAAGTTTTGAATAAAATATGAAAAAGAGGAAAAAGCAAAAAATTAAATTAAGTGGAATTCTTTTTATCATTGGCGGAACTTTACTATTGTTTTTACTTTTATTTTTTTCATTTAGAGTGCAACAATCTGCATTGAATATTAATGTAGGAGGGGATAAAGGGATTACTATCGGTGCAACAGGGATTTCAGAAACAACTTTGATAATAATTTTTTCTATTGCAGTATTAACTATTTTAGCGGGGTTTATTATAAAATTTAAATTTGAGAATTCAAAATAAGAATTATTTTTAGAATAAGCTTTATTTCTCCCCAAACTCTTTTCCAACTACAAGTGTCAAAAGGACTACCAGCTAAAAATAAATTGGTCTTTTAACCGAATAATGCTGATAATCCCTCTGCTGCAGCTTCTTTCTTTTCTTCTTTAGGTTTCTCTTCTTTCTTAGCTTCCTTAGGAGCACTAGCCCCAGCCGGAGCAGATGCAACTAAACTTGCATTAGCAAGTTCTTCATCTATATTAACACCTTTCAAACTGGCAATTAAAGATTTGATTTTTGTTTCATCAACTTCAACACCAGCAGCTGCAACAACACTTTTCAAATTCTCTTCATTAACTTCCTTTCCTGCTTTATGCAGTAAAAGTGCCGCATATATATATTCCATTTTAGTTATTTCTTACCTCATATTTAGATTGAGGAGTATATTCTAAAAATTTTAAAATAAAATTTTTCCATTTTGAAAGCTTTTGATTGTATTGGTTGGTTTCATCTATTACTTTTTTTAATTCATCGTCTCTATTAAGAGATTTATCATTTAATCTACGTAAGTGGTTCAATATTTGACCATACTGAATAATATTTGTAATTTCACTATTCATATAAGTGATTAATTCTGATGTATTTGAAGATTTTTTTGTATAATACTCTTCCATCAATTTATACTTTTCTATACGAGAATTTATTATATTTTGCATCTTTTGTATTTCTTCACTAAGATCTTTTTTTCTTATATTCTCCATTACTTTATCAATAGTCTTCATCATCCAAAAAGAGCACCAAGTCCAGCAGCAGCTGGAGCTTTCTCTTCCTCCTTAGGTTTAATTTCTGTTTGAGTTTGTTTTTCTTCTGCAGGTTGTGATTCTACAACTGGCTCAGGCTCACCAGTCATAATTCTATTAATTTTATTTGCATAAGCTCCTGCTTTTCCAATCATAAACTTAATTGTATCTTTAGAAATATATCCAATTTCAACAGCAAAAGGCAATGCTCTTCCAAAAGCCTCTTTCAATTCTGCAATTGTCTTTTCTTTGTCAATCTTAATATTCAAATATAATTTCTCTTCTTTAGTATCAAATGCAGACAAAGGAACAAATCCAATTGAAAAAGGTTTAATATCTAATTTACTCATAACATCAGCAGCACCTTGAGAAATCTTCTCTCCTTTTTTAACAATTACTTTTGGTTCTTTTATATGAATTTTTCCTTTTTCTATTTGAATTTTTATTCCAAGTGCTCCTAATTCACTTATTGCTGGTCCAGGAACTAATTCAGTAGGGCCTGCCTGAATTTCAATATCTTCTGGAGATTCTTGTCCTGCTTTTGCCTTGGCAGGACTTTTGCTTTCAATAAGTTCAGATGCAAGTTCAAAACAATCCATATCTGAAAATAAAATCGCAACACTATCTTGAATCTGTTCTTTAATTTTTTTAATTTCCTCTTTTCCTGAAGAATCCAATGTTCTAAATATTAAATTTTTCTTTGGAACTTTAATTATAGCTTTCCCTCTCAACTTTTTACTAATTTCCTGAAATTGCGAAGCAGGAATATTTTTTATAGATGCCACTAAGATTGTTCTTTTATTTTTTATCAAATCAGATAATTCTTTAATTCTTTTTATTTTTGCTTCAGGAATTGCTGCAGTTCTTTTTGTTTTCATCTTATCTTTATCTTTTGAGGTTTAGTCATAGTGAATTTTAATTCTATATTTTTTATATTGTCTTTTCCTTTTTGCATAGTTTTTAAAATAGAATTATACACTGCAACCGCATTATCAATAATCTCTTTGTCTTTCATACTTTGTTTTCCAATAGACAATTTTATGCTTGCCTCTTTTGTTCTAATTTTTATGCTTGAATTTATTTTTTTTATCAAGTCATCAATTGTTTTATCATCTGCATTTACAATAATTCCTAATTGAGGTGAAGGCATTTTTCCTGTTGGACCTAAAACTCTACCAAAATTTGTAGCAACTTTTGGCATCAAGCTTGCCTGAGCAATAAAAAAATCAACTCTTTTCACTAATTTTTTTAACTCTTTCTTGTCAGAATATTTTTTGAATCCTTCTTTTGTTATTGTCTCAACCTTTTTGTTTTTGGTTTCTAAGAATCCAATTATTTTTTTATCTTTAATTTTATGAGGAAGAGAGACAAACAAATTTACTTGATTTTTCTTAATATCAAATTTTTGCAGATTTATAATTAAGTCTACAGACTGGTCAAATTTTCTTTCTTTTTCTTTTCTAAGTTCAATTAAAGATTTTTCTAATTGTTTTCTAAGTTCAGTCATTTCAATACCTCCAACATTATGCGTCATGGACGTAGAATATATCCCATCACGATGTTGTTCAATCGGTAAAATTTTGAGATAATTTAGCTTTATAAATTCTTCTAATCACAAAATCACAACAATCCTTAAAAATAAATTTGAATTTGATTTGTTATGGAACTAATTGCACTTTTATCATCAGGAAAAGGAACATGGGCACAGGTTTCTGGTTTAATGAAGTATGGAAACTGGGATAAAATAATTTTATTAGGAAATAATTTTGCAAAACAGTTTACAAATGAAAAAGAATTTGAATTTATTCAGGTTGATTTAGATAAAAAAATAAAAGATTTAAGAAATGAATTCACACAAAAACTCAAAGGCAAAATTAATGGAACCGAAGTTGCATTAACAATTGCATCAGGAGATGGAAAACAACACATGGCTTTGATTTCTGCATTAATTAACTTGCCTGTCGGAATAAGATTTGCTGCATTAACACGAGAAGGAGTTATTGATTTGTAAATTATTCAATAAATTCATATTCTGTTCCTAAAAATTCTCTGACACCTTTTTCAAGAATATTTTGTTTTTCTGGAATATCTTTTGTTTGAGAAAATTCCTGAATATAATTTTCATTAAAATATTTCATAAATTTTGCGCAGGGGGAACTTTTTTTCCATCTGTATGCATAGCATAATACATTTTTATTACTTCCTCTCTATTCATTGTCATAGAACTAATTCTTTTAATTCTTTAATAAATATTTAGATATTTTAATATATTAAATTTTAATCTTCATATTTTTTTTATTTTTTCCAAGTAAAACAACACAACTTCTTTCATCTTCACCTAATTTTTTATATCCTTTATCTTTCAATTCTTTTTCCAATTTTTTTGCAAATTTCTGAATCTCCTCATGATAAGGTTGTTTACTATATCCCAATCTTTTTCTTGAATAACCAAGAGATTTAAATCCTTTAACATGAATAAAATCTGGTTCAGCAATCCTTATCAATTTAGCATATTGTTTAACATGTTCATCTTTCATATTAGAAAGTTTTTTCAACTTTTCACTATCATCACCTTCTCTAACAAGAGTTAATCTAATTACTCTTCTTGTTTTTCCTTTCCATTCTCTAATAATCTTTAGAGTTTCATTAAATCTTTTCCAAGAGTCTTTTCTCATAGAATTGTGCCAAATATTAAACAATTTTTCATTTGAAGCATTTGTTGAAACAACAACTTGTGTAGGAAGAGCATTTTCTTTTTCAAGTCTTTTTAACATATCTGGATTTTGTCCATTTGTTACTAAATATGCAATAGCATTTCTTTTCTTAACTTCTTTTATCAATTCAGGCAATTTTGAATAAAGAGTTGGTTCTCCAGATAAAGAAAACGTAAAAAAATTTGGTTCAATAGCCTCTTTAAATTTTTTCTTAGAGACATTCTTGTCCCCTTTAAATCCAATTAATAATTTTTTTCTCGCTTTAATAATTCCATCCAAAATCTTTTTAGGCTCATCAATTTTTGATATATTAATTCCTAGATTCATCTCAATTGGACGCCAGCAATGAAGACATCTATTTTCACACCACATAACAGCAGGAGAAAATTGACAACATTTATGACAATCAATTCCATAAAATTTTTCTTTCCAACAAACACCTTTGCTTTTCAAAGACTGTTTTGTCCATCTACAAATCTGAACAGCAGAATGATCTCCCACAATTTCATAATGTTGTTTTTTCAAAATATCTCGAACTTTTTTTGGAATCATAAAAATAGATAATAAAAATCCTTTTTAAAATTGTTTAGGTTAAAATTAAGATAAGAAACAAATAAAATAAATCAAAATAATTAATAGGAATAAGAAATTATTTCTTCTTCTTTTTCTTTGTTGCTTTTTTCTTTTTTGCAGCTTTTTTCTTTGCCATATCTATTACCTCTTTTTAATAATTGAGATTCTTATAGATTTAAAGTTTAAATATTTTTCTTGAATCATTTAATAAGAGAGAAAATCCAGAAAACCATTAATAATAAAACTAAGAATAAGAAAAGATAAGTTACAATTGAGAAAGTTTTTTTAGCTATCTTCTCTTTTTTTGTTATTGCTAAAATAGTCAAATAAAAAAATCTCCCTCCATCAAATAATCCCACAGGAAGCATATTAATTAATGCAACGCTAAAACTAATCAAAACAAGCCACCATAATAAATTATAGATAAATAATCCTACACCAATCTTTGATTCATAATATACATTGGGTTTTTTGAATGCAAATAAATAATTAACAACTTTATTTAATATTCCAGAATTTTCAATATTTGGAAACTCAATTCCCAACCAGGCTCGTCCTTTAATCCCTGGATTTTCTTCTAAAGTAATTTCATATTCTTTAGCCCCCTCTTCAGTTTGTGTGCTAATCATAACTTTATCTCCTGGAGATTTTTTTGATAATTTATAATCTAATTGAGATATATTTTCTATTTTTACTCCATCAATCTTTGTTATTGTTGCTTCTAATCCTGCTTTTATTGCAGGTGCATCATAAAAAAGTGCAACTCTTTTGTAATCCTTGGAGATTTCTTTAACTCCAACATATTTATCTGAATCTACTCTTATATCATTAAATGTTTCATTATCTTCTATTAATGATGAAATTTCTTCCATATTTGGATTATCAAGAGAAATACCATTTATCATAGTTATATCAGATACATTTACAACACTATAAGCATAGCTATTAAATATAACTCCAGAAGGAGTAAAGACCAAAGTAAAAAATAAAACCATTATTCCAAAGAAAAAAATAGCAGTTAAAACATTTGCAAAAGTTCCTGCAGATAAAACAGACATTTGTGCGAACTTGCTTTTTTTAGCCATTTTTTTTTCATCAAGTTCAACAAAAGCTGCCAAAAATACAGGAAGAAAAAAAGGAAAAAATCCAAATCCTGTCTTTTTTATTTTGATTTTATTATATGCTGCAAATATTCCATGAGCAAATTCATGAGGAATAGCAATAATAGCAATAATTATTATCCAATATATAAAATAAAAAGGAGGTAAAAAAGTTAATTTAAAAATTTGAGGAATATAAGGAACCAAAGGCATTATTGGTGGAACCTTCACAGCAGTTACAATATCTGGACGGGAAGCATAAATCCAAACAATTCGTCCAAATAAATAAAGAATTCCTGCCATTAATAAATATCCCAATCCAATACAAACATAACTCAAAAACTTTAATGTTTTTTTGTATTTATTTCCAACTTTATTAATTGCACTTATTCCATGATGAGTCTTATATAATAATAAAAGCCCTTCTTTTTTCAGATTCTTTCTATTTTTATAAAGAAATAAAGATATTACAATTACAAATAATACTAACAATGCGATATCAAGTATCATAAAATTCATTTTACACCTATTTTTTCCTCAAAGGTCTGAACGCTCTTTTCTTACATTTTCGACATTTTATTTTACCTTTGAGAATTTTTTGTGGTTCTGCTCTGATTTTTGTCTGACATTTTTTACAAACAAAAACATTTTTGAATAATCTATTTTGTGCTTCTGGAATTTTAGCTGCCATACTTAATTATGAAGATAAGAGTTTTTAAGGTTTTTTACTGAATTTTCATACCAAGGTTTTTTAACAATTCATAATCTATAATTATATGGTAGAATATTTATCAACATTTATATCCGGATTCCAAAAGCCAGTTAAAAAATTATTAAAACAAACTATTAAAGATTCAAAGATAAAAGCAACTCTTGATGGAGCAATTATTTATCAAACAAATTCTTTCTATAATAAATTAAAACAATTAAAATTTTTTAATAATACATTCTTTGTAATTAAAGAATTTCCTAATCTAAAGACAAAAAATTCCTTTGATTATATGATGAAGTCAATTCTCAAATCAGGAAATTTAAACAAAATAATTAAGCCTTTCTTAAACAATCAAAATAAAACTTTTAAAATAATGTCCTCAGATGAAAATAAATTTGTCTCGTCAGATAAAAGTTTTTTGGCAAAAATAGAAAATAAAATTTCTTATGAAACAAAAAACAAACTTCGATTTAGTTTGCGTAAACCAGATATTGAATTTTGGTTTCTCAAGCGAAGAGAAAAAATAGGTTATTTCTTATTAAGATTAACAAGAAATAAATTATCCAAATTAGAAAAAGGAGAATTAAGACCAGAGTTAACATATATTTTATGCTATCTTTCAGAACCAAATAAAAAAGATATTTTCTTAGATCCTTTTGCAGGCCATGGTTCAATTCCAATAACAAGAGCAAAATATTTTCCTTCTAACATGATTTTCGCTTCAGACAAAATAGCGGGGTATAAAAGATATTTAAATAAAAGAATAAATTCAAAATCTATTCGTGAAAGGATTATACCTAAAAATTTAGATGCTACTAAATTAGATTTTTTTGAAAATAATTATATTGACAAAATAGTGACTGACCCTCCTTGGGGGGAATATAGAGATATAGAAAATATTTCAGAATTCTACAAAAGAATATTAATTGAATTTAAACGAATATTAAAGAAAAAAGGAATTTTAGTTTTGATGACTTCAAAAAAACAAGAGTTTGAAAGTGTATTAAAAAAGATTCATGAATTCAAGTTAAAAGAAAGGCATAATATTTTAGTTTCAGGTAAAAAAGCTGGAGTTTATAAAATTATAAAAAATTAAAGTTTCCTTTTAATCAATTTCTTTCCTTCAATATTCCAATATTCACAATTTCCATTCTCTTCTAAAGAATCAAATAATTCTTTATCTGGACAATCAATTTCCAATGTTTCAAAACTTTCCAAATCCATTATACTAACTTTTCCATCTGACTTTGAAAGCACCTGACCTTTTCTTTTATCAACTTTTGGAACTTCAAGTTTATCATGTCCAGGGACCACAAAAACTTTTTTATTTCCATTAATAATTCCAACAGCTTCAATTCTTGCTTTAGCATGCCCGTGTTTGCCTGTCTTGCTAATGTCAATTTTCTTAATAGTATAAGGCTCTCCATCAAGAAGAATATTGGTCCCGACTTTTGCCTCTGTAGCATTAATTATCTTCAAAACCATAAATTATCCAAAAGAAATATATTTATAAATATTTTTAATCAACAAATTGAATGACTTTACAAAAAAAAGATTTTATTGAGATAGAATTTACAGCAAAAATCAAGAATGGAGAAATTTTTGATTCAAATATTAAAAAAGTTTTAGAAAAATTAAATCCAAATGCAAAACCAAAACCTTTTATTTTTTGTTTAGGAGAAGGAATGTTTCTTAAAGGAGTTGATGATTTTCTTATTAATAAAAAAATAGGAAAATACAAAATTGAATTATCTCCAGAAAAAGCTTTTGGAAATAGAAATTCTAAACTTGTTCAGATGATTCCTATGAAAATTTTCAAGCAGCATAAAATAAATCCCTTGCCTGGTGCTGTATTTAATTTTGATGGCAAAATCGCAAAAATACTTACTGTTTCAGGAGGAAGAGTAATGGTTGATTTCAACAATCCTTTGGCTGGAAAAGATGTAGTTTATGATATTAAAGTTTTAAGAAAAGTAGAAGATATTAATGAGAAAACAAAAGCTTTGATAGAATTCTTTACAAAAAAACAAGATCTTAAATTTGAAATAAAAGGAAATAAATTAATTATTAAAGATAAAAAATTTGCACAATTTATGAATTTATTTAAAGATAAATTTAAAGATATTTTAGGGTTAAATTTAGAGGTTAAGGAAGTTAAAGAAACAACCTCAAAAACATCACAATAATCCTTAAAAACAATATACTATTCTTTTTTGCATGGAAGATATTTATAGAAAAGGTGAGAATTCTTCACAAATTCCTTCTGGTTTATCTCAGGAAATAAGAGATATTGATCAGGAATTAGCAGAACTTTTGAAACAACAAACAGCTAAAATTAAAGTAATTGGAATAGGAGGAGGCGGAGGAAATTCTTTGAGCAGAATGAGAGAAATTGGAATAAAAGGAGGAGAATTAATTGCCATAAATACAGATGCTCAGGATTTATTATATGCTAATGCAGACAAAAAAATTTTAATTGGAAAAGAATTAACTCAAGGTTTGGGTTCTGGAAGTAATCCTAGAGTAGGTGAAGAAGCAGCTAAAGAATCTGAATCAGAGATAAAGAAAAAAATTTCAGGAAGTGACATGATTTTTATTACTTGTGGAATGGGAGGTGGAACTGGAACAGGTGCAGCGCCAGTAGTAGCTTCTTTAGCAAAAAAACAAGGGGCTCTAACTATTGGTGTTGTTACATTGCCTTTCACAATTGAAGGAAGAAAAAGAATAGAAAATGCAATGATGGGGATGGAAAAATTAGAAGCAGTTGTTGATACCTTAATTATCATACCAAATGATAAACTTCTTGAATTAGCTCCTGAATTACCTTTACACACTGCCTTTAAAATTTCCGATGAAATATTAACAAATGCAGTAAAAGGAACAACAGAACTTGTAACAACATCTGGCTTGGTAAATTTAGATTTTGCAGATATAAAGACAATAATGGTTGATGGAGGAGTTTCATTAATTGGAATGGGAGAATCAAATAGTGCTGAAAGAGCTCTCGAAGCAGTTGAAAAAGCAATTCAAAATCCTCTTCTTGATGTAGATATTTCAAATGCAACAGGCGCTTTAGCAAATATTATAGGAGGCCCTGATATGAGTTTAGACGAATGCAAAACAATTATAGAAACAATTGGAAATAAATTAAATCCAGATGCAAAATTAATTTGGGGAGCTCAAATATCTGAAGATATGGACAAATCCATTAGAGTATTACTCATAGTTACAGGAGTTAAAAGTTCTCAAATTCTTGGACATAGAGAACCAATAGATGTTTTAAAACATAGAGAAATTGAAGAGGAATTAGGGATTGAATTTTTTGAATAAATCTTAAAAACCCTCTCACCTTATTTTTTCCATGAAAAAGATATTTACATCAATTAAATCATTTGTTATTAAATGTAAAAGAGTATGGTCTGTATTAAAGAAACCAACAAAAAAAGAATTTCAAATGATTGCAAAAGTATCTGCTCTTGGAATTTTAATCCTTGGAACTTTAGGTTTTTTAATTTCCATAATTATGAAAATTTTTATTAAGTAAAATTTATAATATTCTTTGAATTAGAATTATTAATGAATTTAGAAAAAAGTCTAAAGAAAGAAACAAATTTCATAAGAAATATTCTCTGTGCAATGTTAATTTCTTTATTTTTGACTTGTTCTCCCCTACCTGGACCCACTCCAACACCTTCATCTGAACCGACGCCTTCCCCTGAACCCACAAGTTCTCCAGAACCTGATTATGAAATAAGAGATATAGGGCCTGCTGGGGGTTGGATATTTTATGACAAAGGTAATTATTCTGATGGCTGGAGATACATGGAAGCAGCTCCAGAAGACCAAACACCTTCAATCTGGGGAACATATGGTCTTGATACAGGAGTAAGAGAAAAAGCAGTTGGAACAGGTAAACAAAATACTATTGATATTTTAGCAATAGACCCTGCAATAAATAAAGCAGTAGATAGATGTGTAAATTATAGTGTTGTTAATAATAATTTTATTTATAATGATTGGTTTTTACCATCCATAGAAGAAATTAATCAAATGGCTCTTAATTTATATGATTATGGAATTGGAGATTTTATAGCTAATCCTTATGATTCTTATTGGAGTTCTTCAGAGTGTTTAGTTAATGGTCCTGGTGAAGAAGCATATGCTGAATCTTTTAATGCAGGTTTTTATCATAATAGTAGCAAGAAGAATTTCAATCTTGTACGAGCTGCTCGTTCTTTTTAGTTAAAATCTAAAAATTTATAAACCTTAATTTCAACTAAATTATATCTTTCTAAGATGTTATATCTTAGACGGAGCTGAATAAGATGATTTTCATAATAAAAGTTACAACAAACAAAGAAGAAAGAGCAGTTGACATGATTGCTGACAGAGTAAAAAAAAGAAACTTAAATGTTTTTTCAGTTTCACGACCTCATGGTTTAAGAGGCTATATTCTTTTAGAAGCAGAAAACAGAGATTCTGCAGAAGAGGCTGTATTTAATTTACCTTATGTAAAAGGAATAATTGGAAAAACAATAACTTATGAAGAAATAAAAAATATGATTGAACCTTCAGCTACAACTATAACTATAAAAGAAGGAGATATTGTTGAAATAATTGCAGAACCATTCAAAAAAGAAAAAGCAAAAGTTTTAAGAGTAGACAAACAAAAAGAATCAGTAGTAGTAAGCTTGCTTGGTGCTGTTGTGCCATTGCCAGTTACAGTTAAAATAGATAATGTTAAAGTTATAAGGAGAGACGAGGAAAATGAAGATTAAACTTTTAGTTGAAGGAGCAAACATGAAACCTGGTCCTGCTTTGAGCCAGAAAATTGGTCCTTTAGGATTAAATATAGGACAAATAATTTCAAAAGTAAATGATGCGACAAAAGATTTCAAGGGATTAAAAGTCCCTGTTAAATTAGATGTTAATCCTTCAACAAAAGAATTTGAAGTTCAGGTTTTTTCACCACCTGTTTCAGAATTATTAAAAAAAGAATTAGGAATTGAAAAAGGTTCTGGCATCCAGAAAAAAATGCAGGCTGCCAATGCTTCAATAGAACAAATTATATCAATAGCAAAGTCAAAACTTCCAAATTTACTTTGCAAAGATTTGAAAGCAGCTGTTAAAACAGTAATTGGAAGTTGTGTTAGTTTAGGTATTTTAGTTGAAAATAAACCTGCTTCTGAAGTTGGACATCAAATAGATTCAGGAAAATATGATAAAGAAATCCAGGAAGAAAAAACAGAAACTTCTTCTGAAAAAAAAGCTAAATTAGAAAAGTATTTCACTAAATTGAGTGAAGCAGAACAAAAGAAGATTAAACAAGAAGAAGCAGAGAAAGAAGCAGAAAAGGAAGCTAAAGAGTCTGAAATTAAACCTGAAGAAAAAACAGAAGAAGAACCTGAAGAGAAACAACCAGAAAAAAAGAAATAGCTTTATAAATTACTTCACCTCTTATTTTATTAAGGGGTTATGGGGTAGCCTGGTAGCCTTTCAGGTTTGGGACCTGACGACCGCGGTTCAAATCCGCG
>CAYPBD010000007.1:0-20034 GCA_964408905.1 Candidatus Woesearchaeota archaeon | reverse complement strand
ACATGTCAAACGAAGATGCAACATTTAATATTGTTGGACAAAAATCAATAAACACCGCAGTCAAAGCAAAAATTATTTCAGAAAAAGGAATTAAAAAAATTCAAGGGGTTCCTTTTGCGCTTGTATTATTATAAAAATAAATTTTTTCTATTCGTTATTCAAATATTCGCCGTCGTCCTTCGGACAATTTGTGAAACTTCGTTTCAAATTTATTTAGAAATAATCTTTTTTCCGCCACCAAACGAAAGAGTTTTAAAGTTTGATTTACCTCTAAAAATTGGAGGAAAAACAAAATGTCAAAGTGCAAAGCAATTTTAGACGCGAAGAAGGTTAAAAGCATTAGTTTGAAAAAGAAAGCTCAAGAATCTTCTAAGAATGTTAAAAAATCCAAGAAATAAAATTCTTTTTTTTGATTTTATTTTTTTAAAATGGTAGAAAAACTACACTATTATAGCGTGCCTCATTTAATCCACATCGAAACAACTTATGGATGTAATCAAAGATGTATATTTTGTTATAACCCGAATAGGAATTGTTCTATTGATTATAAAAAATTAGACAAAATTGTAGATAGTGTTTGTAAATCAAAAATTCCCCATGTTTATCTTATTGGGGGAGAACCTTCTATTTTGAGTGTAAAAAAATTAAATGAATACATAGACAAACTTTCAAAATATTCTTCTGTTACAATAGTGACTAATGGTTTTAAGTATATGAAAGAGCTTTCAAAAAATATCGCTTGCTTGGGGGTCCCTATTCACGGAGACAAAAAAACCCATGAATATTTAACTAATAATTCTGGAAGTTATGATAAAATAATTGATAATATAAAAAGATATGTTGAAGAAGGTTTTGATGTAAGAATTATTCCTGTTTTAATGTCAGTTAATCATAATCAGATGTATAATATAATTAAGCTTTCTGTTAGATTGGGGGCAGAAAGTATTTTTGTAGATAGATTTGAGCCGGGAGGAATTGGGAGTCAACTAACAAAAGAACTTTTACCCTCAAATGAGCAGTTTAATATTGCTTTAGACCAAATGATAAAAGCAAAAAAAGATTTTGGTATTCCACTTGGTTTTGGAACAGCAATTCCCTATTGCTTAGATAAAAGGTTAATTGAAAAAAACATTTATGCAAATTGTGGAGTAGGAGTAACTTTTGGAGCAATTAATCCTGAAGGAGATTTTAGAATATGTAATCAATCTCTTAAAATTTATGGGAATGTTCTAAAAGAACCTTTAGAGAAAATTTGGAATAAAAAGGAATTAGATGAATTTAGAGATTTAAGTTGGGTTGATGAGCCTTGTAAAAGTTGCGATTTGCTTCATGAATGTGTAGGTGGTTGTAAGGTTGATTCAAATTGTCCTGGAGAGTTCTGTATTGATTGTGCTGTAAGAGATTGTAAAAAACCAATTAATAAAGTTAAGATTAAAATAGAAAAACCAGTATTCGAAATACCAAAAAACATGAGGAGATTCAAAAAAAACAAATATTTGAGATTAAATGATTTTCATAAAGAGATTTATGTTATTACAAGATATCAAACAGTAGAGATTGACGAATCTACTAAGAGAATAATAAAATTTATTTTAAAAAATGAAGGTTATATCTTAGAAAAAGAACTCTTGGATAAATTTTCAAATGATTTTGAAAAGAAAGATTTAAGAGAACTGCTTTCTAAATTCATCTATATTGGAGCAATAGATGAAAGATGAAAACTTTTATTCAAAAATGTGATTGGGAGATAACTACTAGTTGTAATCTTAATTGTAAACATTGCTTAATCAACCACAAACCAAAAAAGGAACTTTCTACTAGGGAGTGTTTTTTAGTAATAGATTTATTAAAAAAGTTGGGCTGTAAACAAATAAATTTTACTGGCGGAGAAGCCCTGGTAAAGAAAGATTTCCTAAAGATTTTAAAGTGTTCTTATGAAAAAGGAATAATAAACAATTTTTTTACAAATGGGACACAGATTAATAATAAAAATATAAATCTTCTTAAAAAATATATTAATTCTGTTGGAATAAGTATTGAAGGAACAAAAGAAGCGAATGATTTTATTAGAGGAAAAAATTCTTATAACAAGGTAAATAAAACTTTAAGATTATTGGGTAAAAATAAAATTCCTTTTGGAATTTATATGACTTTAAATAAACAGAATATTTTAAGTCTCGAAAAAATCCTTAAAAAAATCACTGAATACAATCCTCAAAATATTAGTCTAAATGAACTTGTTTTAAGAGGAAGAGCTAAAAAAAATAAAAAAGAGATATATTTAAAAATAAATAGGAAAGAAATTTTAAAAATCTTAAAACAAATTTTTCCTAATGAAAGATTTAGGGTTGAAAGAGGTTGTAACATTAATCCTAAAAATATTTTTTTAACCTCTGAAGGGAAGTTTTATTTTTGTACAGAAATAAGGCAATGTAAAAAAACAAACTTTTTAGGGAATTTTCTTCCTCCTAATTTTCATAAATTTACAGAATTCTCAAATAATTTTTCTAAAAAGAACTTACCTAAAAATTGTCCTTATTTATCTTATGTTTCAAAAAAGATAACCTTAAATTTTTTAACTGGTGAAAAATGCCCCTATCTAAAATAAAAAATTATTCAAAAAAAGTTTGGAAAAGCGAATTTTTTTGTGATGGAAAATTTGATAAAATTTATCTTTCAGATTATCATGTTGACAAAAAATTTTTAAAATATCACAAAATTGATAAAACTTTTTTTCATCTTAAGAATAAGTTTCCTTTACAATATGTTTTTCCATACATAAAAAATTTAGAAAAATCAATTAAATTATTTCATATCAATGAAGGAATGTTTAAAAAAACCAATGATTTTGATATAATTGTAGCAGATGGGTCAACACCTCTTTTAAGTGCACTAGTTACTTTTATCTCCTCCCTTGGATTCTCTAAAATTTACTCTATTTTTCCTATTTATTACAGCATACATAAAATCTGTGATTCATTTAATATTCCAATAATTCCTGTAAATAATGATCTTACCCATACGGAGAATTTTTCCTTAAAATTGCCTTCCGAGAAAAGCGTTTTATTTTTAACGGATCCTCTTTGGTGCATAGGAAGAAATCAAAATAATAAATTATATAAAATTTTAAGGGAATGGCAGAAAAAAACAAAATCTATTATAATTATTGATTCGTCCTATGATTATTGTTCCTATGAAAATGAAAATGAGACTAAATTTTTTACGAATTTGGATTCTTCTAATACAATAAGATTGGTATCTCCAACAAAATCTCTCGGAATACATGGAGTAAGGTTTTCTTATCTTATTATACCTGATCAATTTGGACAAGAGCTCTATTATGTTACTTGCTCTTCAATTGGATCTACAAGCCAGTATATGCAATCCTTACGCTACAAATTATACAAATATTTTTTAAAAAATATTAAAAAGACCCCAATTTCAAAATTTTCTAAAGAGAGATTCTTAATTCTAAAAAAATATCTTGATAAAAATAAAATTGATTATATTTCTCCTACATGTTGTTCATATGTTTTGATTAAAATCATTCCATTTCTTAAAAAGAAAAATTTGCTGAATAAATATTGTTTTTTGAATAATTGGGCCATAGATTTACCCTTAAGTAAGTATAAGGATTATGTAAAATATAATTTGGTAACATCAGAAGAAAATTTTAAAATGTTTCTAAATGATTTAAAATGAATAACAAAAAAATAGCCAGAAAAAAATATTCTGAAAAAGTATGGAGAACTGAAATGGAGCAACCCAAAAATATCAAAACTACCTTTTTATCTGATTACTACATAGACCCAAGAATAAATAAATATGACAATTTGGATAAAAATTTTTTTAAATTAAAAAACGAAACTGCAAGACAATATTTTTTTACAGATTCTAAAGAATTAATTACTCTAATAAAAAATTTTCATATTTCTAAGGGATTGCCCAAAGGTTCTTTTGAAATATTTGAATCAGATGGATCAACCCCAATGATAACAACTATGATTTTATTTGCAAGAGAATTGGGATTTAAAAAAATTTATAGTATTTCTCCGGTATATTTTAATATCCATAGAATTTGTAATTCTATAGGAACTGAAATAGTGCCTTGCAATAATAATTTAACTCATGAAGAGAAATATGTGTTAAATTTGCCAAGAAAAAAAAGTTTCCTCTTTTTGACAGACCCAATCTGGATAATAGGAAGGCATCATTCAAAATATCTATTCATTAAATTAAAAGAATGGCAGAAAAAAACAAAATCATTAATTTTTTTAGATTCTTCATTTGATTATACTGATTGGTCCAATATTAATAAATCAAATTTAACAAATATGCTTGATCATAATTACACATTTAGATTATATTGCCCAACAAAATCCACTGGACTACATGGAGTACGTTTTGCGTATCTAATTTGTCCTAAAAAATATTACCCAAATTTAAATACTCTAACATTTAGTACTCTTGGTTCAACAAATTATCTTTGTACGGGCTTAAAAAAGAGAATTTTTAAGAAAATGGTAAATTCTAAAATAAGTCCAATGGCAGCATTTGCTGAAGAGCGTTTTAACCGACTTAAAAAGATTTTGGAGGAGAAAAAGATTGATTTCATACATCCAGAGTGTGGAGTTTATTTATTTGCAAAAATTGCCCCTTTCTTTAAGAATAATAAAAGATTGAAAGATTATTCGTGGTTAAATCAAATAGGTATGGATGTTCCATTTGAGGAGTATAGAGGATATTCTAAAATAAATTTAGTAATGAGAAATTCAAAATTTAATAAATTGTTAGAAGATATAAAAAATGGGAAAAAATAAAGTAAACATTAATATTTTTCCCGAAATTTCAGAAGTTTGCAAAAATTGTAATACTTGTTGTAGAACTTATGGTTGGCTTTTAGAAGAGGAGGCAAAGAAATTTACTAAAAAAGGATATTCAGTAATAAAGCTAAATAACTCTATTTTTTGCATAGATTCATTTAGGCGAAATAAAAAAGGAAATTTAATTTTGGATGAAATTCCCCGTTGCAGATTTTACGGGAAAAGAGAATGCTTAATTAACAGGGATAAACCTCTTGATTGCAAACTTTTTCCTATCAAGGTTAAATTCAAGGGAGATAATTGCTTCTTAGGTTTAAGTCTTGGTTGTAAATATATTTCTAATTTAAGTGAGAAAGAAAAAAATAAAATCTACAATAGAGTAAAAAATTTTATAGAGTATATGCCAAAAAAAGAATTAGATAAATATCTTAATTTAATGTATAATGTTACTTTAATATCTCAAACTAAAAAATTTTGGATGAAAAAATTAATAACTTTTAGAAAAGAAGGAAATTCTTGGGAATTAATCTCTTTTCATAACTAAATAAGTTGTTCTATTTTTTGGAATATCTGGCCAATCAGTAATTATTTGTCCATGAAAACCATTTTGGGTAAAAACGCTCGCAGTTTCTTTTAATTCTTGTTCGCTTTTTGGATAAAATTGAACAATAAGAGACCCGTCTTTGTTTAAAACAGAATAAATTCCCTGTGCTACTCTTTGTATTTCTTGTTTGTCTTTAATCCATTGAAGAGCAGAAACAGAAACAACCCCATCAAATTTACGACCTTCAAACAATTTCCCAACATTTCTCATATCTCCAACATAAGCTTCAAATTCTTTTTCTTTTGCTTTATCTATCATTCTTGGAATCAAATCCATACAAGTTACATTATATCCTTCGGAACGATAAACATCCGCAGTATATCCTGAACCAGAGCCAATATCTAATAAAGATTTTCCCGGCTCTAACTCTAAAAGTTCTAAAACCCTATAAGCTATTTTCTCCTGTGCTCTTCTCATCCCTCCAGAACGAGCATATTTTTCTACTTCCTCATCAGTGTAATAAAAGTGAGGATCCCCCAGGTATTCTTCTGGTCTATCATTCTTTACAACCCATCCTTTATCTTTTTTTGGATTTCCTTTTCTTCTTTGATTTCTATTGGATTTTCTTCCCATCTTCTCAAATAGATAATCTTCAAGGTTTTTATTTCTTGCCATAAAAATTTTAATTTCTTTGCTTTTATAAATTTTTGGATATTAACTCTTAAAAAGTGATTACAAAAACACCCAAAAAAAGATTATTTCATATTCTTTCTTTTTAAGAAAAAAACAAAGAAGAGTGCACCCCTCAAATTTAATGGGATAGCTAAAAGCCCACCTAAACTAAGAGAGATTTTAGAAATATAATAACGGAGAATTAGAAACTTGCTCCACTTCGTTACGCACCACGCCTTGCAGGCTTTCAGAAAATCAAAAATTTTCTTCACCCTCACTTAACAGAAATTAAACACTATTTCTCCAAGACAATGTTTGACATAATCCAACAATTTTATAAACAATATCCCTAAATAATTATATGGCAAAATTCCACAAGAAAAAATCAGAAAATAATGAACAAAAAATAACTCGTGTTCCATTGCCAAAACAAGGAGAAGTAATTGGAATTATAGAACAAAGACTTGGAGGAAATAAAATGATGGTTGAATGTCTTGACAACAAAAAAAGAAATTGCAGAGTTCCAGGAAGATTAAGGCGAAGGCTGTGGCTACGCCCTAATGATGTTGTAATAATAAAACCATGGGAATTAGATAATACAAAAGGAGATATCTTATTAAAATACAAACCAAATCAAATTGATTGGCTCAAGAAAAAAGGATATCTTAAAACTGAAAAAAGTGAATTTTAATCTTCATTAATTTTTTTATTTGCACAATTCCAACATGTATTCATAGGATCATAATACCGATCTTTATAAAAATTCCCACATCTCTCACTCCAAGGTTTTTCAATATCATATGAATCAGAAGTTTCTTTAAAATTTAAACAATTCTTAATATAATACTTAAAATCTGTAGCCATAATGTTTCTCTAGAATAAACATTTAAAAATTTTTGCATTTAAGAAATATCAAAACTCTTAAAACTTCTTATTTCTTAGATAAATTATGAAAAAAATATTTTCTGAAAAAGTAATTAGAATTCTAAAAAATAAAAAAAGATTAGAGGAAATACTTGGTATAAAAATAACAAATAGAGGAAAAGAAATTTCAATAAAAGGAGAAGCAGAAAATGAATATGCTGCAGAAAAAGCAATTGATGCTCTTAATTTTGGATTTCCTTTCTCTGTTGCTATATTAATAAAAAAAGAAGATTTAATCTTTGAAATTATAAATATAAAAGACTATACAAAAAGAAAAGACCTTGACAGAATCCGTTCCAGAATTATAGGAAAAAATGGAAAAACACTAAAAACATTAAATCAGTTAACAGATTGTTATTTTGAATTAAAAGATAATGAAGTAGGAATAATTGGCGCTCCAGAAAATATAAAAGATGGACAAAAATCAATTATCTCATTAATAAGGGGAGCAAAACAGTCAAATGTTTATGGTTCTGTAAAAAGAAAACAAAATCCTAATTTATCAAAAGAATAAATTTATATATAAAAAATTTCTAACTTGATTAAGTCCTCGTAGCTCAGTTGGTCAGAGCGCATGGCTGTTAACCATGGTGTCGGAGGTTCGAGTCCTCCCGAGGACGTTTAAAATATAAAAAGAATTAATATTATTTTTCTAAAAGACTCCCCTTAGAAGTATTTATCCCACCAGTTTTACAATAATCATCTATAACTCCTGCAGCATTATTATACCTATCTGCATCAAAAAAGCCATGAGATTCTAAAAGTTCATTAGCCAATTCAAATGTATTAACTACTCCTTTTTCTAACAATCTTTCAGTAATAATACTTTTATATAAAGAATCTAAATACTTTGGATATTGTCTTGCCATATCAGGAAGCATATAAGCAAAAGGTTTTAATCTTTTATTATATTGCCCTAATTTTCCTTCAAGAGCTTCTTTTTTGAATTTATCCTTAGGCAAAATAATCATTGGACTTTCTTCCATATTTAGAATTAATATTAATTATATTTAAACATTAGTATATCCTAACAAATATTTTATAAAGTTCATTTCTTTTTCTTAAACATGGAACTTGACAAAGCAATTCAATCAAGACATAGTGTCAAAAGATTTAAAGAAAAAAAACCAGACTGGAGAAAAATTATTGAATGTATTGATTCTGCAAGATATGCTCCAATGGCTGGGAATAATTTTACTTTAAAATTTATTTTAGTTAGTGATAATACAAAAATACAAAAAATATCTGAAGCTTCTCAACAACCTTTTATCTCTCAGGCAAAATATGTTGTTGTTGTCTGCTCAAATCCTTCAAGAACAAAAAATGCTTATGGAAAAAAAGCAGAAGTTTATTGCAGACAACAGGCAGGAGCAGGAATTCAAAATTTCTTATTAAAAATTCAGGAAGCAAAACTTGCAACTTGTTGGGTTGGAGATTTTGTTGAAGAACAAATTAAAAGAACATTAAAAATACCTACAGGAGTTAATGTTGAGGCAGTTTTTCCAATAGGATATGAAATGGGAAAACAAAAGAAAAAGTCAAAAATAGATTTAGACAGAATATTATTCTTTAATTCCTATGGGAATAAAAAGATGAAAAGCCCAAGGAAGTTAGAAGTTTAATCTTCTCTTAAAAATTCAGGCAATTCTGGAAGTTCACCATTACTTCCCATGCCACATCCACCTTGATGTAATTCAGAAAATCTATTCTCTGCATCAAAATAATCTTCTAAAATTTTAGAATATTCTGGAGAATTTGTTTTTTGCATTTTTTGTATTGTTTTTTGCATATAATACACTTTTTCCTCAAGTATTCCTGTATCTTTATGAACTTCCAGCAATCCAAAAAGAAAATCTCTCTTCTTATCAATATCCTCAAAGTAACATTCTTCTCTGGTGTTCATATATCTTTTATAATGAGAAACTCCTTCTTCTCCATATATTTCAAAAAAATATCTTTTTATTTTCTCTTCATCTGAAAAAGGTTCAGGCATTTCAACATTATTCAACTCATCAATCCTCTTCTTATATGCAACAATATACTTATTAATATCCTTGGTCTCTTTTTTTACTTTCTCCGAATTTTCTTTTTGTTTCTTTAATCTTTTTTCTTCTATTTTATTCATAAGAATATTTACTAAACCCATAAAATTATTAAAAAGATAATCTATTTAAATCTTTCTACTGTTACCTCTGAATAGTGATTATATTAAATAAAATATTCAATAAAATAAAAAAGAGGGATTTCTCCCTCAATAAAATCATTCAAAATTATCTCAAAACTTCTATCCCTAAATCAGACATTTCTTTGGAAATAGGTAGAGTCTGTTCTTCATACTTTCCTAAAACATATGGAGACTTAACTCCTGTCATTATTGTAATAACTCTAACTTTTCCAACAAACTCTTTATTTATTCTTGCACCAATAATCACTTGCGCTTCTGGACTCAAATTCTCAGAAACAGTTCGTCCTATTAAATCAAATTCTTCTAATTTCAAATCAGGACCACAAGTAATGTGTATCAAAGCTCCGCTAGCACCTTGATAATCCACGTCAAGTAGAGGATGTGTAAGGGCTTGCTTAACCGCTTCATTAACACGGTCTTGAGTATCTGCTTCTCCAATTCCAATTACTGCTACGCCTCCGCCTCTCATTATTGTAGAAACATCTGCATAATCCAAATTAATCAAACTTGGAAGAGTAATTGTCTCAACAATACCTTTGCACATTGTACTTACTAACTCATTCGCAACTGCAAAAGCCTGTTCAATAGGTAATTGTCCAGCAATATCAACAAGTCGATTATTATCAAGAACAATACATGTATCTGTTACTTCTCTTAATTCTTGCAAACCAAATTCAGCTTTATCAATTCTTGCTTTTTCAGATTCAAAAGGCATTGTAACAACACCAATAACAACTGCTCCAGTCTCTTTAGCAAGCTGAGCAATCACTGGCGCTGCGCCTGTTCCTGTTCCGCCACCCATACCAGATATAACAAAAACCATATCTGCATTTGCTACCATTTTCTTCACATCAACAATAGCTTCTTTTGCAGCTTCTCTTCCTCTGTTAGGCATTCCACCACAACCTAAACCACGAGTCAGTTCCTTACCAATAAGAATTTTCTCATCAGCTTTTGTAACACTTAAATGAAGTGCATCTGTATTTGCAGCATAAACAGTAGCTCCATTAATTCCTTTATTAAAAAGCCAGGTCACTGCATTACAACCCATACCACCAACACCAATAACTTTAATATTCGCTTTTCCAGCTCTAAGTTCATCAAAGTTAATACTGTGAGTTTCTGAATTTTGTATTGCCTCTTTTGCAAAATCTAATGCCATATTTTTTACCCCCTTATAATTATATAAAATCCCTGCAAAGCAGGAATACCCTATTATTTGTGCAACTTAACGAAATGTTTAAATATATTGCACATTTCCATTTATTATTAAAGAAAGAGTGCCTCGCAAACTAATGTTAATTTAATCTATTTGATGTTTGAATTAATATTAAAGAAACGAGGCATTTTTTATTTAAATAGATTATTGTTTTTTAGTTACAATTAATTCTTCAAACTTTTCAATCTTCTCCCATCCTCGTTTCAATTTCTTATTCGCTTCATCAACAATAACTTTCAAAAATTTATCATTAACTAAAAGTTTCCTCTTGCGAATAATTGGAAATTCCAACTTATCTGTGCTTGTCAATTCAACAATAAATCTATTATTAGAAGAAATTATTCCTGACTTTTTCCATCCAGATAATTTTGCTTTATTATATAACTCTTGAGCATCTTCAAAAGTCCTGCAAGCAACATGCAAAGCACAAGATTCCAATTTAAATTTAATCGGCTTTTTTTCATCTTTAATAATCTCACTCAAATCTTCTTTCAATTCCTTAAAAGAAATCAACTCATGATAAACTTTCTTAAATAAATTTCTTCCTTTCTTTTCTTGGTCAATCATTAAAACAATTCTTCCAGAACAAGATGATGTTGTATAATAATTATTTAAAGAATTAATTTTCTTGCATAAATTCTTAATATGTTTGTCCCAGCTTCCTTTGTAAGATTTATCTTGCTTTGATAAAATATCTTTTTTTCGTTTTAGAAACCTGTCTATCATTTTAATTCTTCTAACAATCTTTTTTTGAATTCATTTAAGTATTTCTTTGGAAAAACTCCAGCAGCTGCTTTTGCATGACCTCCTGCAGAAGCTTTTTCAAAACCTTCAATACATTTTTTTAACAATTTACCCACATCAATTCTACCAGACTGATTCCTAGCGCTTATCTTAACAAAGTCTGGATTAGATGGACTATCATGTACAAAAACTATCACATCATCTTTAAACTCATTATCAGAATAAATACTTGCAGTAATTGAAACAATATTATATTTTGGATTCATAAAATAAAAATGTAATTTCTGTTCAGGAAAATACTCTGCTTCTTCTCTTGCCTTTTTTAACCATTTTTCTATTTCCTGTTCAACAATTTTACTTGCATCTTTTAACTTGTCTAAATCTTTTTTCAAAACTAAATCATAAACTTTTCTAAAATCAGGAGCATAATAAATTAAAGCCCTTCCAATAATCTTGCTTATTTCTCCAGGTCTCGAATTCCAAATACTTGAATCTTTTTTAACTTCTGGATAAACACTTTTAATTAAATCGAAGTTTTCATCTGCTTTATCCCAAACATAATCTGCAATAATAGAAGAACAAACAAGCCATTTCCATTTATTTATATCAATATATCTTTTTGCTAAATCAAACAAACAATGAGATGAACAATAAATAGAATTTGTTTTAACAATTCCTGACTTATCTTTTAAATCTTCATTAAAAGGATGATGGTCAATAACAAAAATCTTTCCTTTTTTTCTTAATTTTTTCAAATCTTCTAAATAATTATCAACATTCCAGTCTGTAAAAAAAAGCACATCAAATTCTTTGTTTAATAAATCTTTCAATACACTTGGTCCATGAGCCAAAAACTCAATAAAAATAATATGCAAATCTCGCGATTCAAGAATTTTCTGCAAAAAAATCCCAGAAGCAATACCATCTAAATCAGTATGAGTTACAATTCCAATTTTATCTTTTTTAGAAATAGAATTAATAAAATTATGGAAATCTTGCTCAGAACCCAAAATATATTTACCCATAACAAAATAGAATTAAAAACCTTTAAATAATTTTATTATTATATATAATCATGTTAAGAATAAGTTTAATTGGTCCAGGAGATATTGATTTTCATTATTATAAATTTCTAAAAATAAATCAAAAAAGGTTTCAATTGGAATTAAAAAGAATAGCAAAAGCTTTAGCTAATTCCAATATGGAAATTGAGCTTACTCCAAGTGAAGGAATCAGCTTTGAATTAGCAAAGAAATACAAAGAGCAAGGAGGAAAGAAAGTTACAGCATCTATCCCACGAGATGATAAGGCATATGGAATAAAACATTTAAAACCTTATTTCAATGCTAAAGTTAATGGCAAGAAATTATTTGATAAAGAAATTAATACAGGAGATTGGAGACAGCAAAATAGATTAAAAGCTCTTTTAGGAGATGCTGTATTGTATCTTGGAGCCAGTATAGGAACAGAAATAGAAGCAAATTATGGAATTTATTTATTTAGATTAATGAACAAATTAAAGAAAAAAATAAAAGATGCTCAGTATCTCCATCCAGAAGTCAGAGCAGGAAAAAATATACCTTATACTTATTTTGTGTATTCCCTATTTTTCAAAAACAAAAAACTCTCTCCTGAAACAGAAGCATATATAAAAAAATATAATATAAAATTAATTTATATAAAAAATCCAAAAGAATTAAAAGAAAAACTACAGAAACTACAATAATTATTCTTTCTCTAAAATTCTCACATTTAAATTATTCTCTTTACAAAATTCTTTAAACTCCTCAGCGTCTTCAGCAGTGCCAACAACACTTCCATAATGCATAGGAATAACTAAAAAAGGTTTGATAATTTTTGCAGCTTCTACTGCTTCTTCTGCACTCATTGTAAATCTTCCCCCGACAGGGAGCAAAGCCACAATCCTTTTATTATATCCAGTAAGTTTTTGCATTTCAGGAATAACATCCGTGTCTCCTGCATGATAGATCAGAAAATTATTCATTTTTATTAAATAACCTACCCAAGATTCTTCTTTAGAATGAAAAGGCTTATCAACATTATAAGCAGGCAAAGTAAATATTTTAATGCCTTGATAAATTAATTCTTGTTCAGGCTCTATGATATGCATTTCAATAGGAATATTAAATCTTGTTATTTTACTTTGACAATCTGCAGGCATAACAATTTTCGTCCCTTCCTTAATAATTTTATTAATATCAGCCACACTACAATGATCATAATGACTATGAGTTATCAAAATTAAATCAGCTTTTTGAGAACCATCTTTGATATTATAAGGATCAATGTAAATTATCTTAGAATTATTAATTAAAAAGCCAGCATGTCCCAACCATTTAATTTCAACCCCATCAATTTTCATAGAATTATAGGTTAGTTTTCTTTTTTAAATATTTGTAGTATCGCCTATTTTTTTCGCAATATCTTCGTTTTTCTTACCTTTTTTGTCTTTTTTCTTCTTAGACCTTTTCAAAAATATTTTCAAAGTAAATACTCCTCCAGCTAATAAAACTAAAGCCCCAAGACTAATTAAACTAATAGTTTTATTTTTCTCAAAGAATTCTTTACTAGATTCAATAGGTCCATTTATAACACTTCCAATAATAGTAAATACACTACATCTTTTTTCACAAACACCTCCACAATCAATACCTTTTTCATTTTGATTTTTAATTCCATCAAAACAAGTTTCAGGCATTTCGCATGATTGAGAAGTTTCAGGTTTGCCCTCTTCAGAATTGCAATTATTTGAATCTTCACAAGTTCTGGTTTGTGTTTCATTTATACATTCACTCCAAGCACTACAACTCCAGTTTGAAGTACAAGTTTTTGTTACTCCAGATTTAGTAATCTTAGTTTTCGTGCTTGTAGTACTTTCTTTCTTTTCTTTAGAAGCCTTTTTTTCACACTCCCCAGATTTACAAGAATATCCTGAATCACAACTTCCACAACTTCCTCCACAACCATCACTACCACATTCTTTTCCAGAACAATCTGGATCACAAGTGTTACATCCATTTGTATTATAATCAGAACAATCAGATAAACAAGCTAAAGTCCCTGAATCAAATCCCTGAGATTCACATGTTTCCCCATTTAAATCAGTTCCATCACATTCTTCTCCACTATTAATAATATTATTTCCACATAAATCTCCTACACATTCTCTTATTGTAATATTTTCACACTCTTCACAAGTATCTTGGCAATCTGTTTCTGAACATAAAATTTCACTATAATTAGTTACACAATCTGTTTCTGAACAAAGAGTACAATCAGTTTCATTTTGTTCACAAGTATCTTGGCAATCTGTTTCTGAACATAAAATTTCACTATAATTAGTTACACAATCTGTTTCTGAACAAAGAGTACAATTTTGAATATCTGTACAATTCACATCATTAGACTCTTGCCATGTATAATTATTAACCAGACATTCTGTTTCATTATAATCTAAAACAGAAACAGCATGTCCTGTAAAATTAAAATTAGAATTCATAAATATAGCTCCAACAGCCACAACCAATACTAACAAAACAACAATATTATGGATAACCTCTTTCTTCATTATTATTTAAGAAAAAAAAGGTTTAAATATTTTACTCTTTAAAAAAAATCAAAAAAATAAAAGGAATTTAAAGAAAAATTATTCTTCGTCGTCAGAATAATCTTCTTCATCTGAAGATTCATCTTCAGAATCTTCGTATTCATCTTCGTCGTCTTCTTCGTCGTATGCCATTATAATTATTAACAACTTTAGTTATGAAAAAAGCTAAGCTTTTTATCAAAACCAGATAATTGTCTTACTTTTAAAGATTTCTATACACTAAATAATGAAAAGAAAAAATATAAAATTAAACCTTTCTCCACTCAAGGTTTTCTCCTGTCTTCAGCTTCTTATCAAGAATTTCAAGCTCTTCATAAATTCCTTCAATTAAATCATAATTTTTAGCTTCTTCAAGAGTCACCCATTTATAATCAGTCATACATTTATCCAAAACAACATTTGCGTTTTCATCTTTTTTTTCTGCCGACAAACTAATAACCAAAACAGGAATATTATCATCCCTAACATAAACCAAACTTGTAACATATCCTATCTTCTTTATCTTTAATCCAACTTCTTCTTCAACTTCTCTTTTTGATAAATCTTCCAAAATATTATACCATTGATATTTAGAATCTTTCTCTTTTAAAACATAATCTAAAACTTCAAGTTTTCCTCCAGGCACAGTCCATCGTCCAGGAAAAGCCTTCTCCCAATCAGCTCTTTTTGTAATTAAAAATTTTCCCTCTTTATTAACAACAATAACAGTAGCACTAACATAATGCATAAGATTTTTATTATACTTCATAAAACCAAAAACAAAGAATTAATTTTAAATATTATTATGATACAATATTTGTTTTTTTTCAAGCAATTTTGCAATATTAAGAACTTTTTGGCAATCTAACTTGTTACCCAATATCTGCATTCCTACAGGAATTCCATTAATTTCTCCACAAGGAATACTTATTGCACAACCACCAAAAAGATTTGCAGGAATAGTAAGTAAATCATAATCATAAATTTCTTCAACACTTAATTTTTCTCCAATCTTATAGGGAAGCTGAGGAACAGTCGGGCTAACAATAACATCAACTTTTTTAAAAACTTTTTCAAATTCTTTTGAAAGAAAATCTTTTACCCTCAAAGCAAGATGATAATATCTTCCATGATGTTCTGACTTTGTAATTTCCTTACCGCCTAAAATTCTTCTCAAAACTTCAGTTCCACATACTTCTTCAATTTTTTTTCCATATCTTCTTCCATCAAATTTTCTTGTAGCTGAAAAAAATTCAGTATAAACAATTGGATAATAAGTTTCAACAGCAAGGTCAATATGCGGAATTTTAATTTTTATTAATTTCCATCCATTTTTTTTCGCAATTTTTTCAATCCTGTCATCAATTAATTTCTTAATTTCATTATTTTGAATTTCTAAATCTAGAATTCCAATAACAAATTTTTTGTTCTTATCTAAATCTTTTAAATTTAATTTCGGGCTTTGAAAACTTATACTATCATATTCATCTTTTCCTTTTATTACATCCAATATTAAAGCACAATCATAAACATTTTTTCCAATTGGACCAATCTGGTCAAAACTCATTGCCAAATCAATTAAGCCATATCTTGATACAGTTCCATAACTTGGTTTTAATCCCACAACTCCACAATGTGAAGCAGGATTTCTTAAAGAACCACCAGTATCACTGCCTAAAGCAACATCACAAAAACCAGCAGCAACAGATGCAGCAGCTCCAGATGAACTACCCCCAGTAATTAAATCTAAATTAACAGGGTTGTGTGTAGGACCAAAAGCAGAATTCTCACCACTTGAACCACATGCAAATTCATCACAATTCAAAATCCCAATAATTAATCCATCTTCTTCTTTTATTTTCTTAATAACAGTTGCATCATAAGTTCCAATATAATCTTCCAATACTTTTGAAGCACAACTAATAGGTAATCCAAGAACATTAATATTTGCCTTCACTCCAATAATATAACCCGCTAATCTTCCTGCTTTTCTTTTTTTAATTTTATCTTCAATTATTTTAGCTTCTTTAAGCAATTCCTTTTCATTCCTAACAAAAAGAAAAGAATTTATTTTCTTATCTTCTTTTTTTATTTTCTTCAAATAATTTTTTAATTTTTCAACTACCATGATTTCTCCTTTGCAATAATAAAATCATCATTTTTATTTTTAGCATTAGCTAACATTCTTTTTTTTAATTCTTTATCAGAACATCCATTTTCTTCTTTTCTCATACTTTTATCTCTTATTATCATACTCTCTTTAGGAAGACCTTTTATTTCCCAAAGTTTCCGTGCAAATTTTTCAAGAAGTTTTTTTGATTCTGTTTCAATCTGTTTTCTTTCTTTTTCACTTATCATTTTAATTTCTTTTCAAGCATTTCTTTAGTTAATTTAAAATCAGCACGCTTATTTGAATTTTTCATAACAGAACCTACAAGAAAATTAATTGCCCCTTTAAAACCCTTCTTATAATCTTCAACAGCTTTAGGATTTTCTTTTATTGCCTGTTCAATAAATTTATTTAATTCTTCTTTTGAAATTTTAATATTCTTATTTATTTCATCTTTTGGAGAAAAAGAATCAGGAACCCATTTTCGTAAAATTTCCTGTGCTTTGGATTCTGTAATTTTATTATCTTTTATTGCTTGCAACAATTCTATAAAATGTTCTGGATTAATATTAAAATCAGAAACACTCATCTTATTATAATTAACAACACTCAGAAATTCCTGTAACACCCAAATAAGCGCCAATTTCACTCCAACTTTCTTACAAACTTTCTCAAACAAATCAACAATTTCAATTTCTTTTGTCAAAATAGAGGCTGTCTTCTTATCAATTTTATAATCTTTAATAATTCTCTTTAATCTTTCCTGAGGTAATTCTGGAATTTGTTTCTTCAAATCATTAATCAACTTCAAATCAACATTCAAATAAGGAAGATCAACTTCTTTAATAAATCTATAATCAATTGCATTTTCTTTTGTTCTCATTAACTTTGTAACTCTATCATTTTCATCATACATTCTTGTTTGCTCTTCCTTAGGAATATCTTTTTTTTGCCTGGCAATTTCAATTTCAATTGCCTCCTTAATTTTTCTTGTTGAATTTATATTTTTCAACTCAATTTTTTTCCCTCCTTTAATTGAAACATTAACATCAGCTTTTATTCCAGATTGTTTATCAATTGCTTTCACATATCCTAAAGCAGCCATCAAATTCTTAATCCAGTCAATAACTTCTTCACTGCTCTTAAAATCAGGTTCAGTAACAATCTCAACTAATGGAGCTCCTGAACGATTATAATCAATTTCTCCTGTTAAAGGATTCCATGCAGCAGGATCTTCTTCAAGATGACACTCACGAATTCTAATTCCCATAAATTTTCCATTTACACCATTTGGAATTGCATAAGGACCAGAAACTGTAGACTGAAATCCTTTAGGTAAATCAGGCCAAGAATAATGCTTTCTTTGCCAAAAAACACTTTTATTAATAGTACATTTCAAAACAAGAGCAATTTGAATTAATTTTTTTACTGCTTCTTCATTTGGAAGAAGAGGTTTTGACCCAGGCTGACCAGTGCAAATAGGACAAATATTTATATTTGGCTCAGTATATTTTTTTCCATGAACAGAAAGACATTTGCAAAATAATTTCTCTTTTGTTAAAAGATATCCATGTATTTCCAATCCTATTTTTACCATATATAAAATAAAAGAATACTATTTTTAATTATTTGGTTATTTTTACTTATGGAGTTAATCTATCTCTGTCTCTCGGAAACAAAACAACTTCTCGAATATTATTTAATCCAAGAATCAACATTGTTAATCTTTCAAGACCCATTCCCCAGCCAGCATGAGGAGGTGCTCCATATTTGAAACTTTCAATATAAGATTTAAAATTTTTAGGATTAAGTCTTTTTGCTTTTAATCTCTCTATTAACAAATCAGGAAGATGAATTCTCTGTCCTCCAGAAGTAATTTCAACTCCTTGATAAATTGCATCAAATCCATGAGAAAGTTTATCATCCTTTGGCATAATATAAAAAGGTTTACCAGAAATTGGCCAGTCATGAACAAAAATAATTGTATTTTTATATAATTCTCCAAGTTTTTTCTCAACATCAGAAGTCAAATCATCTTTATCCATATGAACCTTATCTTTTTTCATTAATTTAGAAACTTCTTCAAAAGTAAGATATTTCACTTTTGGAACAACAAGTTTTACATTTAATTCTTTCAATTCTTTTTCATTCTCTTTCAAAATTTTCTTAATTATATATTGAACACATCTTGCCAAAACATCCATTACAACAAATTCATCTGCAAAAGCCATTTCAAAATCAAGTTGCCTGGATTCATTTAAATGACGAGTTGTATTGTGTTTTTCTGCTCGCCACACAGTAAAAACAGTAAAAACTTTTTCCATAGAACATGCAAGCATTTGCTTATACAACTGACAACTCTGGCTCAAATAAGCATCTTTCTCAAAATATTTTAGTTTATACAATTCTGTTCCTCCTTCACTGCTTGAACTTATTATAGAAGGAAAAATACATTCAATTGCTTTTTCTTTAATCATAAACTCTCTAAATCCACTGAGTATTGTTGATTGAATTTTAAAAATTGCCTGAATTTTTTCTCTATGCAAATCCAAAAATCTGTAATCTAATCTTTTTGGCAATTCTGTTTTAGAATATTCAGAAACATCAATAGGTAATAGTTCTTCTGCTTTATTTAAAATAATTATCTCTGATGGAATAATCTCTTTTCCGCCTGGCGCTTGTTTTGAATCCTTCACTTCTCCTTTAATAGAAATAACAGATTCTCTAGGAATTTCATCCATAATATCAAAAACTTTTTTATCAACTTTTTTTTCAGGTGCAGTAATCTGAATATCTCCTGAAATATCTTTAAGAACAATAAATCTTATTTTACCTAAAGCTCGTGAATTTTTCACCCATCCGGCAATTTCAACTTTCTTTAATTTTGACTTAAAAACATCTTGAATCAAAATTCTATTTTTGAATTCATTCTTCATAAAATAAACTAGAAAAAAAGGTTTAATAAATTATTTCTTTTTCTTTCCATAAAACTCAATATTCCAAATTTTTCCTTTTTCTTCATCAATATCAATAATTGCAAATTTGCCTTTTACACCATAACCTGGATTTACAATAATAGAATTTCCAAGTTTTTTTTCTCCTTGATATTCATGCATATGACCACATAAAACCAAAAAAGGATTTTTCTCTAAAATAGCTTTTCTAAAAAAATCAACTCCAGTGCTTTTCCCATAGAATTTATTTTT
>CAYPBD010000006.1:19729-21854 GCA_964408905.1 Candidatus Woesearchaeota archaeon | reverse complement strand
AAAAAGGAAGAGAAAATGATAAAAGAAATAAAAAATTTGAAAACATTAGAAGATGCATTTGAAGGCGGTCTAAAAAGGGAATGTCCAATATGTTTAGTTCATGGAGAGAAAAAATCAAATGGTATTTTAGTTAGTAAAAGGGAAGTTGGGGGAGAAATCTTTTTGACAACTGCTGAAGAAAATTATGGTTCAATAGGAAGAGAATTATATAAAATAACAAAGGATAGAATAGAATATCAAGGACCTTTAGATGGAAAACCTGAAGATGCAAATAGAATTAGAAGATTAAAAGATGCATTATATGAACAAAATTATAAAAGTTAAAAAAACAAACTCTTAAATACTCCAATTTCTCAATAATTTTGTAGACCAGGTTGGCAGGTTAGTCCTCTGCCATTTGCAAATGGACTTTATGGCAAACTGCAAGAAGGCAAGTGAGTGGAATGTTAAATTGTCTTTATTCGGACGTTGACGCTTTGTCTGTTTTGATCTTGCAGGTGCGAAACGGGTCAGGCCTTGATCGGAGCAGCCCTAAACATTTGTTTAGATGCTTAACAGGTCGCAGAGCCGAGGAAGAATAGAGGTAGCAATTTAGTTTTCTATAAGCAAACCTTTGGGTCTACACTAAATCTTCAAAAGATTAATAAACTTATATTTTATTATTTATTTATGAAACAAAAAAGAGGAGTAAATATTTTCCCAAAAAATCATAAAGGACAATTTTATTTGATTGCAGCAATTATAATTATTGGACTAATTATTGGATTTGCTGCTATTAAAAATTACACACAAAAAAAAGAAGTTATTAAACTTTATAATTTAGGAGAAGAGTTAGGAATTGAAAGTCAAAATGTTTTGGAATATGGGACATATAACGAGCTTAATGAAAATGATATGGAAGATCTTTTAACAGATTTTGTAGAAAGTTATGCTGATTATGCTGCTGAAGATAGAAATTTATATTTTTTATTTGGAAATAGTAAAAAATTTAATTTCATTGTATATCAAGATTTAGCTTCTGAAGTTAGTGTGGATATTGGAGAAGGAATAAGAATTATTCAAACTGGAAAAAGTGAATTTATTCCAAAAGATGGAAAAATAGAAAAAGTTGTTATCAAAATAGGAGACCTTGCTTATGATTTTGATTTAGAACAAGGAGAGAATTTTTATTTTGTAATTTCCCAAGAAATTGAGGGGGAACAATATGTTGTCACAAGTTAAAATGTTTCTGCGTAAAGACAAAAAAGCAGTGAGTATAATGATAGGATATGTTCTTCTTGTAACTTCTGCTATAGTTATGAGTGTTGTAGTTTATCAATGGATAAAAACTTATGTTCCAACAGAAGCATTGGAGTGTCCTGATGGTGTTTCTGTTTTTATAAAAGAATATTCTTATGATTGTGGTTCAGATGAATTAACTATAATTTTAAAGAATAATGGAAGGTTTAATCTTGCGGGATATTTTATACATGCAACAAATGAATCAGACCAAGAATTAGCAACAATTGATTTGTCTAATTATATTACCTCTAAAGAAAATAAAGGAGGAACAATTTTATTTAGCACAAAAAATTTATTTGAACCAGGTGATGAAAGAACAAGTGTTTTTGATTTAGTTAATTCAGGTCTTGGACAAATTTATTCTGTTGAAATTATTCCTGTAAGATTTCAGGAAGAAGAAGGAAAAGAAAGATTTGCAAGTTGTGGAAAAGCTAAGGTTGAAGAAATTATAAATTGTGGTGGAGTAGTAGTGGAGGAAGGTGGAACATGTACTGAAGGAGAAGTTCAAGATTGCCCTCTTCAAGAAGGAGTTTGTGAAGATTCTCAAAGAACATGTACTGAAGATGAAGAATGGCCAAGTTGTGATTATGGTTCAAATTATGAACAAACAGAGACAACTTGTGATGATGAATTAGATAATGATTGTGATGGAGATACAGATAGTGAAGATAGTGATTGTGGAAGTTGTATAGAGGATGAAACTCAATTATGCGCTTTACAAGAAGGTGTTTGTTTGGGTTCAGAACAAACTTGCACAGATGGTGCTTGGTCTGAATGTGATTATGGTTTAAATTATGAACAAACAGAGACAACTTGTGATGATGAATTAGATAATGATTGTGAT
>CAYPBD010000006.1:0-19629 GCA_964408905.1 Candidatus Woesearchaeota archaeon | reverse complement strand
AAATTATGAACAAACAGAGACAACTTGTGATGATGAATTAGATAATGATTGTGATGGAGATACAGATAGTGAAGATAGTGATTGTGAAGTGGAATGTACATCTCATTCTTATTTCAAATGTTATAGTGGTGATGTTTATTGGTATGACTCTTGTGATGTAAGAGAGAAAAAGAAAGAAGAATGTGGAACAAGCGGATATACAGGAAGCAATTATTGTTATAAGAATGATGTTTATAGAGATTATGTAACAAGAGGATGTTCTGATGATGAATGTACTTCTTCAACTGAAAGAAAGAAACAGCAAGAATGTGGTATAATAGGTTGTTCAGGGGGGAAGTGTGGAACAGTTATTTGTACAGAACTTTATAATTCAGGATATTTAACTGAAGAGGAATATGGAATGGACATTAAATATGGTTCTACACATTTCTCGCCTGAAGCACTGCGAGGATATCATGCATTTGCAATTCCTGCTGTTAAAATTATGAGAAAAAGACCTGAAATAATTGGAAATATTTTACCTTTAGTAAAATCATTTACAGAAGAAATGGCTTATCGTCTTGGAGAAAAAGAAAATGGAAATGAAATTGGAGCATTATTTTTAGATAAAGGATTGCCTCTTTTTGAAAGAATAGGTGTTTTAATAAATGAACCAGATTGGCAATTGTTATTTGATGAAAATTATCAAAATACTAATTCAATTTTCCAAAGTCAGAAATATGATAATTTAGTAAAGAATTATTTTACAGAAGAAAGAATTGAAGAAATGTTTTATGATGCTTTGGAACGAAGTGAAGGGTCAGACATTATATTTACACATAATTTGTTAGAAAATCTTGAAAAAGTAGTTGAAGAAATAGAATCATGGTGTAATCTTATCTATTAATTTATTATTGAATATAGAAAATATTTAAAAAAGAGAAAAGGATTATAATAAAATGAAAAGAGGATTGTCAAAAAATCATAGAGGAATTTCACCTGTTATTGCAACTGTATTATTAATTGCAATGGTAGTAGCAATTGGGTTGGTTGTTTTTTTATGGTTTAGAGGATTGGTTCAGGAAGAAGGAACAAAATTTGGTAAAAACATAAAACTTAATTGTCCTGATGTAAATTTTGAAGCAAGTTATTCTGGAGGAGTTTTAAGTGTTATTAATAGAGGGAATGTTCCTATTTATCAAATGAAATTAAAAATTTTCAAAGAGGGAAGTCATGAAACAAATGATTTATCTAATTGGCCTGAATTAGGATTAAATCAAGGAGAGAGTTTCTCTAAAAATATAGCCAGTGAAATTGACAGTGCAAATAAAATTATATTAATTCCTGTTTTAATAGGAAGTTCTGGAGAAGGCAAAAAAACTTATATGTGTGAAGAACAATATGGATATGAAATTATTATATAACAATAAAGGAATTTCAGGAGTTGTTGCAGCAGTTCTTATGATTGCATTAGTAATGGTGGTTGCTGTAATTGTTTGGGTTGTTGTAAGAAATATAGTGCAAGGACAAATTGGAACTGTTGAATCTTGTTTTGGAGTTTATGATAAAGTAACTTTAAATGATCAATATACATGTTATAATTCTGATACAGATGAATTTCAATTCTCAATAAAAGTTACAGATATAGATATTGAGAAAGTTATAGTATCTATTTCTTCTGAAGGTAGTACTAATAGTTATACTTTGACAAATGAGGAACAGGAAATAGATGGCTTAGAACCTTATCCATCTGGCTCCGGAGATGTTGTGCTTCCTGGAAAAAATGCCGGGTTAACATATATAACAGATATTACAACAAAACCTGATTTAATACAAATTGCTCCTGTTGTAAGTGGACAGCAATGTGAAGTTTCTGATTCATTATCTGAAATTGATGATTGTTCAACATTAATATAATTCTAATTGAAAGAAAATATTATAAACTAAATCACATTTAACAATTTATGAAAAAGAGTGTGAGAAAGAAAAATTATAGAGGACAGATCTGGGTTGAGACTGTGATTTACACTTTAATTGCTTTTGTTATGATTGGATTAGTTTTAGCTTATGCAAAGCCTAAAATAGAAGAACTTCAGGATCAAGCAATTATTGAACAATCAATTACGTTGGTTAAAAATTTGGATTCAACTATTTTAACAATAGGTGCTCCTGGAAATCAAAGATTAGTAGAATTAGGAATAAAAAAAGGCACACTAAAAATAGATGGAGAAAAAGATTTAATTATTTTTGAAATGGAAAGTAAAAGTACCTATAGTGAGCCAGGAGTAAATGTCACTGACGGAAATTTAATTATCCATACTGAGAAAACAGGAAATTTTAATTTAATTACTTTAACTAGAGATTATAGTGAAGACATTAATATAACTTATCAAGGGAAAGATGAATCAAAAATAATAAGTAAAGCTTCAACACCTTATCAATTATTAATTTCAAATAAAGGAGGAGATGAAAGAGTAGTAATTAATATTGAAATTAGTTAAACTATAAAAATTACAAGAACTGAATAAAAGAGATGATTTGATAATGAAAAACCAAAAAATAAGTGTGCAAAATTATAAGAAAGTCTTAATAAACTTTTCACCTAAAACTCCAATTTTAAAAAGGAAAAAAAATAAAACAGAAATTAATGTAAGATATTGCCTTATATCTCCTTTTGCTTTTGTGCATATTTATTGGGATCCTAAAATTTATGAATTAGTATATGAAATTGAGGAACCTCATTTAGATAAAACAGAAACTAAATACAAAGATCAAATAGTTTCTGCAATGAGAGACCTTATTAATTTTTATGATATTATAGGAAAAAGTAAAGAAACATTATTGGATTATATTGATAAAAGATTTAAAGTTTTGGCAGTTGAATTAGGAATAGATATCTCTTATGAAACTTATAAAAAAATATATTATTATCTTTGCAGAGATTTTATAGGTTTTAATGAAGTAGAACCTTTGTTAAGAGATTATTTTGTAGAGGATATTGAGTGTAATGGAGTTAATAGTACCATTTATATTATTCATAGAATTTATGGAAACATTAAAACAAATTTAATATTTAAAAGTACAGACAGACTTGAAAGTTTTGTTGAGAAACTTGCGCAAAGATGTGGGAAATATATTTCTTATTCTCAACCTATTTTGGATGGAAGTCTTCCTGATGGAAGCAGAGTAAATGCAACTTATACAAAAGATATTACGAGCAAAGGACCTACATTCACAATAAGAAAATTCACAAAAACTCCATGGACTCCAATACAATTATTGGCATTTGATACTTTGAGTCCTGAAATGCTGGCATATTTGTGGCTGTTGGTTCAATATAAAATGAATATTTTAATTACAGGAGGAACTGCATCTGGTAAAACTACTTTGTTGAATGCTATTGCATTTTTTATCCCTCCTGAAGCAAGAGTTGTAAGTATTGAAGATACAAGAGAATTAAATCTTCCTAGAGATAACTGGCTTCCAAGTGTTGTAAGAACTGCTGCAGGAGTTGGAGAAAAAGAAATAACTTTATTTACATTGTTAAGAAGTTCGTTCAGACAAACTCCTGATTATGTAATTGTTGGAGAAGTTAGGGGTAAAGAGGCATTTGTATTATTTCAGGGAATGGCTTCAGGACATTCTTCTATTAGTACAATTCACGCAGAGTCTATTGATACTGTTATAAAAAGATTAGAGACTCCTCCAATAAATCTCTCTCCAACTTTAATGAATGTTCTTGATTGTATTTGTATTATGACTCATGCAATTGTTAACAAACAAAAGACAAGAAAACTTAGAGAAATTGTTGAGATTAGAAATGTTACTCCTGACGGAGTTGCTCTTACAAACACTCCTTTTGTATGGAATCCTGCAGACGATCAATTTTATTTTAAAAAAAATAGTATAATATTTGAAAAAATTGCAAGAAGATATGGTTTGAGAACTGAAGAACTTAATTTAGAATTCAGAAGAAGAGTCCAATTAATTTATAAGTTATATCAAAATAAAATTTTTGAATTTAATAAGGTTCAAGAAATAATTAACAGGTATTATAAAAAACCAGAAGAAGTTTTAAGAGAGTTAGGTGTTGAATAAAATAATTTTATTTATGAAGAAGGATTTAGAATTCTCCATTTCCACCTTCCACTTACTCTTGAGCAAACACATATTGAATACACCTGATTTAGTGAAAAACATCTCTTTATAGTTCCCCATTGAGATTCACTACATTCTGAATTAGCTACTATATCTCCTTCTGGCTTTAAAGAATTTCCTTGAATTGCCCTATCTGAAGTGAATGAATCATCAGTTTTTATTACATCCTCAGCTGATCTATAAAAATACTCATCATCACCTACATAAATTCCTCCTTCTGCTCTTAATTTCCCAGGAGTATAAACTCCGCTTGTAAAATGTCCTTCTTGATTTAATCTTAACCATTCATCATTAGTTTTAATAACTTGTTCATTATCATCTAAAAGAATATCATTAGAAAAAGACCACCCTTTAAAATCTACTCCGCTTGATACATCAACACAACCCCAACTTCCTCCACTCATACCTAAAACCTGTCCATTGGAACAGCTAGGTAAATCTAACTCACTTAAATCATGACTAACTCCTGCAACAGCATAAACTCCGACACTAACAAGTGCCAAAATCCCAATAACAATTAAAGTATAAAGCCACCTTCTAGAAAAATTTATCTTAATCTCAATTCCTCTTTTTTTCTTTTTCATTGATAAAAAAAGAAAAAGATATTTTTAAATTTATCTCTAATCAAAATATTTAATAATACATTTTCCTTTTTTTTAAATATGATAAAAAAAGAGGATATTCAATTTCTTAAGCAGTTAGTAAAATCTCTTGAAGAAGCTGAATCAAAATTAGAAAAAGCTTATAAAAAAAAAGATTATGAGAAATTTAATAAATCAAAAAAAATTATGCTGAAAATTCAAAAACAAATTGAGGAGATTATAAAATGAAAGAAGGTGAAAATTTTCCATCAAAATTAAAAAAGGACATCTTGGTGGAAAAAAAGACAATAAATGAATTAAATTCTTTATTTAATTATTTTAAGAACACAGAAGATGCAAAAGAGAAAGAGATGATTTCTTCTCAAATAAAAACATTGCAAAATTCTTTGAAAAGAAAAAATGAGGAGCTTGTTGAAACATTAGAAAAAATGTCTCTTACAAAACCTTTAGTTATTAAAGAACAGGAAAAAGAATCCATGCCCTCTCCAAATAAGGAAACAAAAAAATTTGATTTCAAAAAATTGCTTAGAAGACCCTCAGAAAAAATTGCAAGAGAGATAAAACTTTCAAAACTTGAGAAAGAAACATTAAAAAGATTAAAGAAAAAAGAAAAGAAGGTTGTTGAGAAAAAAACAAAAAAACCTAGTGTTTATATTCAAACAGCAAATAAATTCTTTTCAGATTTAGCAAGGAAAATAATTAAAAAGAAACAGTTTTCTAAGATAAACAAAGATTTAATAAAAACTAATTTACAATTTACTCCTACAAGTTATGTTTCATTTATGTTATTTACTACAGCAATATCTATTGTTGTTGGATTTGTTCTTTTTTTATTTTTCTTATTTTTTAATTTTGGTGCTGAATTACTGATAATAACCAGAGCTACTGAAAGTATTGGAATTAGGTTCTTGGAAATTTTTTGGATTCTGATTGTAATTCCAATTGGAACATTTTTATTTTTGTATTTTTATCCTTCATTAGAAAGAAAATCTGCTGAATATCAAATTGATCAGGAATTGCCTTTTGCAACAATACATATGTCAGCTATTTCTGGTTCATTAATTGAACCAAGTAAAATATTTAGTATAATTATTTCAACAAAAGAATATCCTTATCTTGAAAAAGAATTTACAAAATTAATAAATGAAATTAATATTTATGGTTATGATTTGGTTACTGCATTGAGGCGTGTTGCAATTAATACTCCAAGTAAAAAACTTGCAGAATTATTTAATAGTCTAGCAACAACAATAACTTCGGGAGGAAATCTTCCAACTTTTTTTGATAAGAGGGCACAGACTTTACTTTTTGATTACAGACTTGAGAGAGAAAAATATACTAAAACTGCTGAAACATTTATGGATATTTATATTAGTGTTGTTATTGCTGCTCCAATGATCTTAATGCTTTTGTTAATGATGATAAAAATAAGTGGTTTAGGAATTTCTCTAAGTAATCAAATGATTACTTTAATAATGGTTTTAGGTGTTTCACTAATAAATATTGTTTTCCTAACATTTTTGCATTTAAAACAACCAAAGGGATAAAATGGAAATGAAAAAAATACACTGGATTGGAATTATTTCATCATTGGTAATGATAATTTCATCTTTATTCTTTATTGAGACAAGATTTTTCTTTTTTATAATTGGTGTAGGGGCATTAATAGGAGTAGCTCCTTTTGTATTTTCAACAATTAATGAAACAAGAATTGAAAATGAGAAAGAAGAAATGTTTTTGGAATTTGCAAGGAATTTAGTGGAGAGTGTAAAAACAGGAACCCCTATAAGTAAAAGTATAATTAATATAAAAGATAAATCATACGGAGCACTAAGTGTTCATGTTGAAAAATTAGCTAATCAAATTTCTTTAGGAATTCCTTTGAATGCTGCTCTTAGAGTATTTGCAAAAGATGTGAATAACAAAACTATTTCAAGAGCCCTGACTTTGATTGGGCAGGCAGAAAGAGCAGGAGGAGATATAGGAAAAATACTTGAATCAGTTACAGAAGCAGTCCGTACATCAGACAAATTAAGAAAAGAAAGAAAAGCTGCAATATCTACATTAGTTGTTCAGGGATATATTATTTTCTTTGTATTTGTAATAATTATTTTAGTTATGCAATTTCAAATAATTCCTATGATATCAGGAATTGCTGAATCCGGAACTTTTGGGATTGGAGGGGTAACTGCAGGGGGAGGAAGTCAGGAAGAAATTACTATTTCATTTTTATATTTGCTTTTAATTCAAGGACTTTTTAGTGGTTTAGCAATTGGCAAACTTGCAGAAGGGAGCATAAAGGCAGGAATAAAACATTCATTTGCTTTAGTATTAATGTCTTTTTTAATTTCTGCTGTAGCCAATTTAATATTTGGGAGTTAAACCTTTTTGGTTTTTTTTAAATTTTTCTCCTCAAGAAATATTTTCACTATTTTATTATATTCTTCAGGAAAATAAAGATTTGTATGGTGCCCTCCTTTTCCTTTAGGAAATATATGGATATTTGCATCTTTATAATGTGATTTTAATAAAAAAATTTGATCAATTAATCTATCATCTTCTGAAGCTAAAATCAACACATTTCCTTTCCATTCTTTTATGAGATTTGAATTTAATTCATAATTCTTAAAATCAAGGATAGCTTGAATTCTTGATAGAAATAATTCTTTAGTAAGGTAATTCTCTGCTAGTTCTGTAAAATATTGTGAATTTGCAGCAATCCATTTTGAAGTCGAAATTTCTTCTTTTTTTATGGCTAATTTTTTAGCTAATATTTTAATTATTGAATATGGAAGCATTAAATATATGTTTTTCATAATTGAAAATCGTTTTTGTTTCCAATATTGAGGAGTTCCTGTATGAGATAAAATAATTGAATTTATCATTTTGGGATATTTGTGAAGAAAAATTTGAGATATAATTCCTCCAAAAGATATGCCTAAGAGAATAACTGGAGAAGATTGTTTATTTATTTTTAATATTAATTTTCTAATTGATTCTACAATTTCTTCTAATTTATTCACTCCCTGAGGGATTGTTGGAGCAAGAACTCTATATTCTTTTTCAAATTCAGGAATTTGATGAAAGTAAAAATATGCATTTGAGAATCCGCCGTGCAATAAAACTAAAATTGGACTATTCTTTTTACAAGTATCTAAATAATACCAATCTTTACCATCAATTCTTAATTTTTTATAAGGATATCTTTTTTTAAAAGAATCAATAAATTTATCTTGGTTATTATTCAAAATATACTCTTTTCCAGATTTTGATATATTCATTATATGTTAAAAAAATAATTGATTAATATAAATGTTTTGTGCAAATTAAAGATTGCCCCTTCTATTTTTGGGGCTTCAAGTTTATTGAGTTTAACATGGGGATTATGAGAAGTTGAATTTTTGAGGCAATCCACAAAAATTAAATTTGGGAAATTTTGCAGAAGGGAGCATAAAGGCAGGAATAAAACATTCATTTGCTTTAGTATTAATGTCTTTTTTAATTTCTGCTGTAGCTAATTTAATTTTCGTATGATAATAAATTATATATTTTAAATAGTTAATCTTTAAATATACCTTGTAGATAGAATTAGTAGACAATAAAATGAGATTATCTACTAAAAGCGAATATGCATGTTTAGCAATAATAGATTTATCTGAAAATTTTAATAAAGGATTAATAAAAATAGAAAGTATCTCAAAAAGAAAAAAGATTCCAAAAAAATATTTAGAAAAAATTTTATTATTATTAAAGAGAGCAGGTTATGTGAAAAGTAAGAGGGGAATGGGTGGAGGATGCAAACTTTCTAAATCTCCAGATAAAATTTCTATTGCAGAAATAATAAGATTAATGGATGGAGCACTTGCGCCTGTTGAATCTGTAAGTAAATATTTTCATGAACATACTCCAATTGAAAAGAATAAAAAATTAATAAATTTGTTTAGAGAAATAAGAGATTATGTTTCAAATAAATTAGAAAAAACTAGTTTTGCAGTTTTAATTAAAAAATGATTTTTGGATTAGCTTTAGGAATAGGAATTTTAATTATTGCTCTTGCATTTTTTTCTGAATATACTGATTCTACTTTAGGGATGGGATATGGAACAATATTAACTCCTATTTTATTACTTCTTGGATTTGCACCTTTACAAGTTGTTCCAGCAGTTTTAGTTTCTGAGTTAATTACAGGTTTATTTGCGGGGATAACTCATCACATTGTAGGAAATGTAGATTTTAAACCTAAAACAATTAATCCAAAAAGAATTTGTGGAGCAATAAAAAAATTAGGAATTTGTGAAAGTTTTAGAAGAGGAATTCCTACTCATCTTAAAGTTGCATTATTAATTGCACTTTGTAGTATTTTAGGAACAGTTGTTGCAGTTCTTATAGCAGTAAATCTGCCAAGCTTTTATCTTAAATTATATATTGGAATTCTTGTTTCAGTTATAGGATTAGTAATTTTAATTACCAGAAATAAAAATTATAAGTTTTCCTGGAAAAAAATAACTGGATTAAGTTTAATTGCATCTTTTAATAAAGGTATGAGTGGAGGGGGATATGGACCTGTTGTAACAGGGGGGCAATTATTATCTGGTGTTGATGGCAAAAATGCTATAGGAATTACTTCATTAGCTGAGGGATTTACATGTGCTGTAGGAGTTATAACTTATATGCTAGTTACAAAAGAAATAATTGATTGGGTATTAGTGCCTTATTTAATTATTGGAGCTATTTTTTCAGTTCCTTTATCTGCACTAACAATTAAAAAAATTAAAACTAAAAAATTAAGAGTAATTATAGGGGTGGCTACATTAATATTAGGGATTGTTACCTTAGTAAAAATTTTCTTATAACATAAAGAATATAAAAAGATAAATATTCATACTTATATGTATAAAAGAGGTTCACATGTCGGAGTGGTTTTGTCATTTGTAATTTTTATAACTTTCCTGGTTTTTTTATATTCAATTATAGAACCTGAGCTAAGAGTGCAAAAAGATAAAGAATCTCTTTTAGATTATTTAAAAATAGAATTAGCAGAAAAAGTTGCTGCAAATTTGACAAGTATTACTATATCAATTAATAGGACCTCAGCTCATGAATGTGTTATATTAAAAGATTTAATAGAAGAAGCAGTTGTAACTTCACATTTAATTGTTAAAGATGAATTAGGGAATATTGCTAATGCAAATATTTCAGAAAGTGATAATACTAATTTAATTATAGATAGAGAGAATAAAGAGAAAGTTTTCTTTAAAATATATAATTCACAAGAACTTCCAGAATTAGAACAAGCAACAATACATCCTTGCACTTCATTAGAGAAAGATGCAGAATTTCATGGAAGTCCTTCTGGATATTCTATTCCTTTGGTAAATAAAGAAATATATATTTTTGAAAAAAAAATTATTGGATTAATAAAAGATTATAATGGTGAGGGTTATGAAGACCTTAGAGAAGAAATAAAAATTCCTTCTGGAACTGAATTTGGCTTTAGTTTTACTTATAACAATGGGACAACCATAGAAACAGAAGAAAAGGGGATTCCAAAAGATGTTCAGGTCAGAGAAATCCCTGTGCAATATGTTGATAAAAAAGCGAATATTTTATTAGGATATGTAAATATCAAAGTATGGTGAAATGATTAAAAATAAAAAAGGATGGGTAAAAATTGTTGAAGCATTTCTTGCTATATTATTGGTGGCAGGAGCAGTATTAATTGTTATAAATAAAGGATATGTTGGAGAAAAAGATATTTCTTCACAGGTTTATGATGTGCAAATTGCAATTCTAAGAGAAATTCAATTAAATAAAAGTTTGAGAAGTGATATCTTAGGAACTACTGCTCCAAGTGAATGGAATGATAGTAATTTTCCTGATAGTATTAAAGAAAAAATAAATTCGAGAATTCCAAGTTATCTTGAGTGCGAGGCAAAAATATGTGGATTGAGTGTAAGTTGTGAATTAAGTCGATATCCAAAAGAAAATGTTTATGCACAGGCAGCTGCAATAACCAAAACATTAGAAACAGAGCCTGGAGAACAGTTAAAGCAATTAAAATTATTTTGTTGGGCTGTATAATAAATTTTATAAACAAACTCTTTTCTTTTTGTATATGCAATTTTATGAATATCCAGAATTGGCATTTGATATTTTAAAGAATAGTATTAATTGTAATAATTGTCCTCCTGAAAGAAATTGTTGTAATAATTTTTCTGAGAAATTTTACCATGAATTAGATGAAAAAGAAATTAAAATTATTTTTGGAGATAAATATAAGGATTTAATTAAAGAAGGATATCTCCAACCTGAAGAAGATATTTATAGATTTACTGGAGGTAGATGTCCGTCAGTTAATAAAAGAAAATAAATGTGCTCTTCACAAAAGAAAAAAAGAATTAGGCTTGGAAGGATGCTTGGCTTTTCCAATTTATTTTGAAAATGGTATCAGAGGGGATGGAGAAGGAGATGAAAAACCTTTTAGATATATCAAAGTAGATTATAGATGTTTTTATGTTGAAAACAATTGGAGAGACCTTTACAGAAGTTTAATTTCAATTTCTAATAATAATCTTATTTTAGTAGCTTATAAAAAAGATGGAAAAATTGAACAAAGTTTTTTAAGGGATTTTAATAATCTCTTTAACCAAGAAATAATTCCAGAACAATCTCTTTAATCAACAAAAATAAAAACTCTTTTTTCTTGAATTAATTATGAAATTCAAATTTCTTGAGCATACAGCAGATATAAAATTTCAGGCATTTGGAAATTCTTTAGAAGAAGTTTTTGAAAATTCTGCTTTGGCGATGTTTAATTCAATGAGCGACGAGAAAGTCAAGGAGAAAAAAAGTTTTATAATAAATGTTAAAGGAAAGGATTTTGAAAGTTTATTATATAATTTTTTAGAAGAACTTTTGTTTTTGTTTGATAGTGAGAATTTTTTTCTTGCGAAAATTAAGAAAATAAAAATAACAAATGATTTTAAGTTGAGTGCAGAAGTTGTTGGAGATAGTGCAGAAAATTATGAAATTCATATTGACATAAAAGCAATAACTTATAATGATATGTTTGTTAAGAAAGAAGGAAATAAATTTATTGTGCAGGTTGTGATGGATGTTTAAATGAAAATATTTAAATAACCATTAAAGAAATTAATTCTATGTCATTAGTTCAAAATATTATTCCCTCTATAGAAGAATTAGAGGGTTTAGAAGAAGATTTAATTGGTAATTTGGCAATGGTTGCATATTGTAATCCAGATGATGATTATATTAAATTAGTTAAAAAAGAAATGAAAGAAAGGGAAAAAATAATGAGTGTTCTTGATGGACTTTATGGGTTGAATAGAAGTGCAAAGATACTTTGTGATGCTCACGAAGCCCTTAAACGAATGATTAGAGAGAAAGATTTTAGTGATGCAGAAGGATGGTACCAACTTTTAGTTTATAATAACTAAAAATCTAAAAATCCTTAATTCTTTATTAATTTATGAAATTCAAAAAAATTTCAGAAAATATTTATGAAATTCCAAAAGAAGGAAATATGAATGTTCCTGGAAGAATTTATGCTTCTGATAAGATTATGGAAGTTGTAAAGCAGGACAAGAGTTTAGAGCAAGTGAAAAATGTTGCATGTTTGCCAGGAATTTTAAAATAAGAAATTTTATAAATTCGGCAAGTTGAATATTTTTATGGATATTTTAATTGATGAAGAAACAAAAACAAGAAATCCTAATATTATTATAGGCTATTCTATTATTAGGAATGTATCTGTGAATAAGTCTCAAAAGCCATTAAAGAAAGAGATAATGAATGTGGTAAACTCTGTTAAAGACCAGTATTCTTCCAGAGTTGATATGTATGTTGCAAAACCAATTAAAGAAATAAGAGATTTATTTAGGAAAGCTGGGATTGATCCAAGTAAATATACTCCTTCTGCTGAAGCTTTATTGAAAAGAATTATTGATGGAAAAGAATTGTATAGAATTAATAATGTTGTCGAGTGCAATAATATGGGGTCTATGAAATTTCTACTTCCAATGGGGGTTTATAATCTTGATAAATTAGTTGGAAATATTTTTTTCAAATTTGGTTCTGATTCAGATGTAATGACTACTATGGCCAAAGGAGAAATGAATATGAAAAATATTCTATTAACAAGAGATAATGAGAAATTATTTGGTTCTCCAGTTAGTGATAGTCCACATGCAATGATTACTGCAGACACAAAAAATATTTTATTATTAGTTTATGGAACTGCTGGAGTTGGAAAAGATTATGTAACAAAAGCTACTGAATATACTGCTAAAAAAATTGTTGAACATGCTGGAGGAATTATCAGTAAATTAGAAGTGATAAAATCTAAATAAATAAGAGTATCACGCAATGAATAAAAGTAAATTTCCAATTCTTTTGTAAATTCTCCATCTGCAAGAAGAATAGAATAATTTAATAATTCTCGGTTCTTTATTTTTTTATGAAAATTAAAAATTTAAATCCAAATGAAATAATTACAACAAAAGATTTTCCAGTTCATAACCCTCACATATTAAAGATTTATTTTAAAATATGTAAACATGGAAATACAGAAATATTGCCTCCAACACCAGTAATTCCTTTATCAGTTGGATTACCTTTACTGAAAGGAAAATCTAAAACAGAAAAAGAATATAATAAAAGAATAAAAGATTATGTGAAGAGAAATAAAAAAATAAAATATATTATGTGTGATGGAAGTCATAAAACTACTGCATTAACTTTAACACATAATTTAATTCATTCAGTTATTTTAAAGAAAGATTCTGATATAGAAGAAATAAGAGAATTAGTTAAAACAGGGGATGTTTTTAGTATGAATACTGGAAAGACAATAAAAAAAGAATTAAAAGAGAAAGCAGAACACTTGAAAGATGCTAAATTTTTTGAAAGTGTGAAAGATAAAACAGATAGAATGGTTAAAGAAAAAGTTATTCCAGATTTTATGATTAAATATTATAAAAAGAAAAAATAGATGCACAAGTTGTGCTGGATGTTTGAAAATTATTTTAATTTACATAATATTCAAATATTATTCATATGAAAACTCTGCCCATTTAATCAATTCTTTATCAATGTCTTTTTTATTTTTTATTTCTACATACTGAGCCCAGCGTTCTTTTTGAAACCTAACGGATTTTATAATTCTGGGACTTTTGAATTCTTTACGAGAAGTAAATTCAAATATTAATTTTTTAGCTCTTACATGGACTGCTGCGAATACAAGTTTATTTATCAAGCCAATGTAGGATTTGCCAATTTTGAATTTAAAGTGTAAATGTTTAGATAATTTTTTTATTAATTCTTCAAATAATTTCTTCATTTCTTTTCTGTTTTTGAAATGATAATCAAGTGTATATCTTGAATCTTTATGTATTTTAATCTTCATATTAAATTATGTGATTATTAGAGGATAATCTTTTTGTATTATTAAAATATAAATATTATATAATTTTTCTTTTGATATTTTGAGCAAAAAGAGATAATTTTTTTGCTGTTTCTTTTTCTATGAGTAATCCATGTCCTGATGCAATGATTTTTGGATTTAGTGAAACAAGAGTTATAATTGATTTTCTTGCCATTTGCAAATTCCAAGTAGAATATCTGGGGGGTTCTGATATTTTCTTTTGAGGTATGTGGAAAGTCCATAATAAAAATCCAAAGAATGAATTTAAGTCTACAGTAACAATGGCATCACCTGTAATTAATAGTTTGTCACTTGGACGAAAAAATGCAATATGACCTGGGGTGTGGCCGGGGCAGGGAATGCATTTCCAATCAGGAAGATAAGGCACTCCTTTTTTAGGGTCAAATGGTTTGCAAACGTTTTTAAGACTTACTCTTTTAATCATTGCCTGAACTTTTTCTTTTGGCATTTTTCGTAATATTGGAAGAATAATATATCTATCAAGAGGGTTGGCATATTTTTCAAAAGTTTTCAAACTTCCGTAAATTGCAATGGGTAATTCATTGGGATGGAGAAAAACTTTACATTTCCATATATTGGCTAATTCTTTAGCTGAACCGCCATGGTCAGGATGGTCATGCGTCAATAGAATACATTTTGGTTTTGTTCCAATTCCAAATAATGACTCTGCTGTTTTTTTAATAAATTGTCCATTGTTTGCTTCAGCAGTATCAATTAAAACCCAAGATTTATTTGACTGCACAAAATAAACATTAGAACGACTAATGCCTTTTCCAACTTCCAGGCAATATACACCTTTAGCAATTCTTTGACATAAGTTGTTAAATTTTTTATTCATAATTTTACCTCATTTTAATCTCTCTATTGGAATCTTATTTATATAATTTTTCTTATAGATAATTTAAAAAATATTAAATGACTTGTTTTTCTATGAAGATAAAAAAATCTTAGCAAATCTTTAATCAAAAATTTTGCAGCCTATACATTCTCCATCAATTGTTAATTCTAAATTATGATAATTATTATTAAAATATTGGTCAAGCGAATATGCAGGATCAAATGCCATATCTTTTGCTATAACAAGTTGTATTATTTTCAATCCCTCATCTCCTAATGATGTCCAAAGATTATCAATAGATTTTTCTTTAATAATAGAAGTAGCAAATTCATCTTTTATAATCTGCTCTGCAGGATTTCCAAAAAAATTCCAAGAACCTTCATGTATTTGTTTAGGAGAAGGTTTAAAGAAAATTCCTTTTATCCCAATGTCATTTGCTATATTAAAAATATTTTCAAAACAGGTAACTTGTTCCTCATTACTTAATTCTTTAAGATGGGCTCCATGACTTAGATCAAAACCTTTTCCCATAGGAGTTCCAGCTTCATACCATATTAAATCAGAAATCCCATCACGCTTTGCATAATTTTGTGTTCCATTAAGGCGACTAGTCATTTCAAGAAAATAATGTTCATCATTAATACCATTGCAATAAGTCCCTTTCATTGCAATAGCAGAATATCCAGAATAATCATGGTCTGCTCCTTTTGAAATTGGATAACCATTAACTTGAGATTCTTCTCCCCAATCTTCAGTTGAATAAATTATTTTTCCAGAATATATTTTTTTTATTTGAGAAAGAATATTTTGAGACCAATTATTAAGTTTTAAAATCTCTTCTTTATCCAAGCGCCTGTTTTCCTCATACAAAATTGCATCTTGTTCTTCAAGAGGGATAAAAGCATCTACATGGTGATTCTCTGCTATTTGAGCCCACTCAAGAACAACAGGTTCTATAAGAGAAAAAATTTCGCTCCTATCTTCAAATGTAAGGGGGCTTAAACCAGAACGACTATCCCAGCGATAAGGAAAAGAATATGAAGTCAATCCGACTGACATCCATATTCTAAAACCCGAAGCTTTAAAGGCATTAATATAAAAAAGATAAATATCTTTTCCAGGAATATAAAGAGTTCCATCATCAAGTACTTCCATTTGAGGTTGTATCCATATTGTATCAAAACCATCTTTTTTAACTTCATTAATATGTGAAATAACAAATCTTGCATCAGTAATATCATTCAAAAAAAGACCATGATAATAATCTGAATTTATTGATGCAGAAGGAAGAATTAATTTAGAAAGATTGCCTTCTTCTTTTAAGCCAAGAATTTCTTGTAAATTAGAAATAGATTCTAATTTTTTATCTTCCTTAAGAAGATCCACTGAATTTGTAATTCCAGAAATCTGGTCACTTGTTATCTCATATTTCAAAGCATTATAAAGAACTTTTGAAAATTCTTCTTGTAAATCTGGAGTTAATATAGAATTATTTTGAGAAGGGGATTGATTTTTCTGTGTAAAAAAATTTTTATTAATTACTAAGATAGATGCCAGACTTATTAATATGAATAAAAAAATAATAATCACCACCTTTTTTTTGTCCATATAAATATAAAGATTAAAGGTTTATTATATTTACGCAATTATAAAAATCTAAAAACTCTTCTTCTCTTATTATTTTATGGAACTTAAAAAAATTTCAGAAAATCTTTATGAAATTCATAAAGAAGGGAAAATGAAAGTAAATGTAAAGATTTTTGCTAATGAGAAATTGATTTCAAGTATGAAAGATGATGAGACATTTGAACAGGCTGTTAATGTTGCGTCGCTTCCTGGGCTTGTTGGGAATGTTGTTTTGTGTCCTGACGGACATATGGGTTATGGAATGCCTATTGGAGGAGTGGCTGGTTTTGACTTGAAAAAAGGAATTGTTGCTCCTGGAATGATTGGTTTTGATATTAATTGTGGAGTTAGAGTTTTAGCTACAGATATTTCTAAGGAAGAGTTTATGGGAAAGAGAAAAGAGATAATTCATGATATTAAAAGGACAATTCCCTCTGGTGTTGGTCGGGGTGGAGAGAGGTATTCTTCTGAAGTTATTAAAGAGATTTTGGTGAAGGGTTCTCAATGGGCTCTTGAAAATGATTTTGCTGTAAAAGAAGATTTAGAGAGGACAGAAGAAAATGGAAAAATGGAGGGGGCTAATCCAGAGTATGTTTCTGAAAGAGCAATTTCACGAGGAACACCACAACTTGGAACTTTGGGTGCAGGAAATCATTTTATTGATGTGCAAGTTGTTGAAGAAATTTTTGATGAGAAAGTTGCAGAGGTTTTTGGATTGAAAAAAGATAATATAGTTATTATGATTCATTGTGGTTCTCGAGGATTAGGGCATCAGGTTGCATCAGATTATTTAAAAATTGTAGATGAAAAATATGGGCATGAAGGATTGCCTGACAGGGAATTAGTTAATGCTCCGATTGAAAGTGAAGAAGGAAAAAATTATCTTTCTGCTATGAAGTGTGCTGTTAATTTTGCTTTTTGTAACAGACAAATTATTATGCATAAAATAAGAGAAATTATAAAAAGATATTATCCAGATAAAAAAACAAATTTAGTTTATGGTCTTGCACACAATATCGCGAAAATTGAAGAGCATTTAGTTGAAGGGAAAATGAAAAAGATTTTTGTTGTCAGGAAAGGAGCGACTCGTTCATTTGGTCCTGGAAGAAAAGAAGTGCCAAAGGCTTATAGAAAAGTTGGACAACCGGTTTTGATTCCTGGAAGTATGTCTACTCCATCTTTTATTTTAGTTGGAACAAAAGAAGCAGAAGAAAAATCTTTTTCATCAAGTGCACATGGGGCTGGAAGAGCTCACTCAAGAGCATGGACACATAAAGAATTAACAGCTGAAGATGTTAAAAAAATTCTTGCTAAGAAAGATATAATTTTAGAAGGAAGTTTTAAGGGAACTATGGAAGAATCTGAGTTAGCATATAAAGATATAGATGAAGTTATTGATGTTACTGAAAAAGCTGGATTGAGCAGGAAAGTTGTTAAGTTAAGGCCTATTGCTGTGATGATTGGGTAAAGTAAACCTTTGGCTGTGGTAAGGGGTAAGATGAAAAAAATGAAATTGATAGTTACAATAACAGATAAGGAAATTATAAAATGATATCAGCAGGAGCAATAGTTTTTCGAAAGATAAAAAAAGAAATTAAGTATTTATTATTAAAACATATAAAAAATGGAACTCATTGGGGATTCCCAAAAGGAAGAATTGAAGAAAGGGAAGAAATAAAAGAGACAGCACTGAGAGAAGTTAGAGAAGAAACTGGATTAAAAATAAAAAAACTTATTGGAGAATTTAAATGGGAAGAGAATTATTCTTTCATAAATAAAGAAGGAATTAAAATAAAAAAAAAGGTTATTTATTTTTTAGCAGAAATTGAAGAAGAAAAGACAAGACTATCTAAGGAACATAGTAAGATAGGGTGGTTTTCTTTTAATGAAGCACTTAAAAAACTTGAAGAACCAAGTTTAAAAAATTTATTAAAAAAGGTGGATGATTTAATTAATTCTAAATAAAATGAAAGATATATTAATTATCTCTTTCCCTAAATGTGGAAGAACATGGTTAACAATGATGTTAGCTAGAATTTTTCAAAAAAAGTAAAATTTTTAGTCATAGAATTACATGAAAAAATGCGAGCTGGTGCAACAGAGTCATTTTATAAAGCAATAAAAAAATATGATTTTAAAGAGATGAAGTTAAGAGGAAAATATGCTAAACATATGAGAGTTCTTTTAAATAGAACTTATCTTTAAAATTTAATGTAGATGAAATAAATACCCTTTATTATCAATTTAGAGACATTCACTTTGAAAAATTTTCTTTGTCTTCTTTCAGAAGTAATTAAGAAATTAAATAAAAGAGAAATACTATATAATACAATAAAACAAAACATTTATATACTATCAAGTAGTAACAAAACTATGGGAAAAAGATTTAATTCATTTAAAAGAAAGTTTTGGTTTGCTACAATGGTTTTAACTTTTATAGCAAGTCTTGGGTTAACTACTGGTTGTCCCTCTCCTGAACCCCCTCCATCTCAGAATAAAGCTCCTAATACCTCTGTAACCACAGAGATTAAGGAAAATGGAGAAGTAAAGTATAATATTTCAGGAACAGATGAAGATGGTTCTGTTGATTATATTTCTGTTAATATTAATGGAAGTCATTATGGAGATTTCTCAAATAATTATTCTTTTTCAGTTCCCATTAAGGAAAAATTGAATACTATAACCGCAACTACTGTTGATAATGAGGGAGCAGAAGACCCTACTCCTGCAACAGGTTCTTTTAATTCACCTACAGAATATGAAGCATCTTATTTAATAGAGGAAACTCTTAACCCTAATACATATAATGGTTTAGAGAAAGATGTGCTTATTTCTTTAGGAAGTTCAGATAGTTTTAGAGTAAATGCTTTAATTAATAAAAAATCAGATGGTACAGATGCTATAATTGATTATATGGGGACTCATGGAGATGATTTAGATTTATATGGAATTCCAAATATATG
>CAYPBD010000005.1:11867-26538 GCA_964408905.1 Candidatus Woesearchaeota archaeon | reverse complement strand
TAGTTCTCACTAATTCATTAAAAAAATAAAGAAAAAGAAAAAATAAAAAATTGAATTTATGCTGATGTTATTTCTGTAGCAGCAGCTGTTGAAGTTGTTCCTTTCCAAGATTTACTTGTATCAGGTAACTTGTTTACAAGGTATACAGCAGCATTTGCTGTATCTGAGGCATCGTAACCTGCAACTAATAATGCAAACTTGTTAGTAACATCTGAACTAGCATAACCCTTAATCAAGAATTCACCTGAACCTATGCCAGTTGCATCTGTCCAATCAGAAGTACAATAAGCACCACCAACTAAACTAGCAGCAGCTGAATTAATACAACTTCCACCAACAACAATAACATTCTTTGTACTATAAGAACTTGTTTCAGTGTCTTTGTAAACAACATTTCCAAGTGAAGCTGCACCACTTACTCCTCCAGAGATTGAAGCAGTAGCATCTGCAACATAAACATTTGCTTGAATCTGGTCATCTGGGTACATTATTTCAACTGTCTTCTGAGCAGAAGTACTTGCATCAGTAATGATTAATGTTCCCCACAAGTCCATGCTATGATAAAGGTCATCATTTGATTCAAGTTGCACATAATCCCAATCAGTACTTGAAGGAGGATTTGTTGTAGCACTATCATTCATGTATGTTGTTAAAACATCACTTACACCAGTTTCATCACTACTACCACCTTCATCATTATCCATTGTAACAATTAATCCTTGATACTCATTGTTATTATCTTCTTCTTCAAACATTCCTACAGCAGGTAAAGTAATTTCTGTTTTAACATCAGTAGGGTCTAATAATCTAATAAAAGTAGTGTTTTTCTTTCCACCACCAGATACATTATAGAAGAATTGTCCTACTTTAACAGTTGCCCATTGTCCTGTGCTAACAGTTGAGATATTATATTCTCCAGCAGGATCTACTGTTCTTTTTCTTGTAGCAGTACATGCAGATGTTAAATTCCATACACCATCTCCAGCAATACTTTTTCCCCAATACTGAAAGACAATATTGCTATATCCATTTCCATCAGGTAATTTCAAAGTAACTTGGGTGTTATTAACAGAATGTCCTGATGCTTTAGTTGTAGAGGCTGTACTTCCTTGACCAATACTTGCATTCCATTGAGCTAAGGAAATATTATAAGGTTCATAAAAGAACACTTTTGCTCCTTTGCTTGTCTCAATTGTTGGATAAAGAACAGCATCAGCTGTAGCACTAGCTCTAGGACTAGTAGTACTATCAGGGTAATCTAATCTTACATAACATGTGTCAGAGCCACCATTAGCTTTTGAACCATAATACATATTGTAATCAGCACCACCAATATTTATTGTTCCTGCATGTTCACTTGTTGGAGTACCTTTGTACTCGTTACCAGAGAAAACATCTGTAAAAGCAATCTCATCATCATCATAACCTGTGTCATTATCACATGTAGTCAATTCAAGCAAAAAACCTGTATCTTCATTACCAACAACAGCATATTCAGTATAATTAATTTGCTGCATTTCCATCAGATTAAATACATCTGTTCTAGATGAGTCTGATAAAATAGCTGCACCACTATCATTGTTAAACCAGAATACACTTTTTTTATCTCCTGTATGAGTAGTCATATCCAACTTGAATTTATCACTACCAGAAGCAACCAATTTAATGCTTTCTCTGTTATCATCATTTTCTAATGAAGAGAAATCTACCTTAACTGTTCCAAAAACAGGGTCTACAAAACTTTCTCCTGCTAACAAAGCATCAGTATCAGTATCTTCAGCACCTATAGAGATTGTAAATGCTGTAAGAGTTTTTGCCCAACTTGTTCCAGTTATTTTTACAAGAGTTCCATCTATATTATCTTCATCAGCACCTTTCTTAACCTTCTTTCCATCCTGAAGAAGTAATTTTCCAGTACCACTAACTGTTACAGTAGCACCCTCTTCATCAAGTGCAGTACTACTATAAGGATCTGTAACACTAACATCTACTCCCAACATTTTGTTTGAAGTATCTTCATCAATTGTTTTTGTTTCAGTCTCTCCTGAAGAATCTGTTAGTTTAATTTGAGCATCAGTGGCTGTAGCAGTTGTTAACTCTACTGTGTAAGTCTCTCCATCAATTGTTACTGTAGCTGAAGGACTTGGACTAGTTCCTCCTACAACAAGATTAAGTTCATCAGATGAACTAAGCAAATATAACTTAGTTGTAGTTGAACTTGCTCCTACAGAATATGTTGAACCAAATAAATCTAATGTAGATCCAATTGTATCACTATCTGTAAAATTCACAGCTTGGTCAAATGTAATTGTCATATTAAACAGATAGTTCTTTGCTAGAGTGTCTGTACCTAATTTAAATGCAACTACAGGGTCATCATCACTTGTTGGATTTTGTCCAAAAAGAAGCTTAGCATAATTTCCAGTGCTAGTATCTCCTAATTGAATCATTTGAGTATAATCAGCACTTACATCAGCTTCAAAATCACCATCAACAAGAACTGTAGGTAAATTTGTATCAGTAACACTTCCTCTTACAGAGTTAATACTTTCATTCATATATATTCCCTTAGAACTTGTAAATAAAGAATAAGCTTCTCCAGAAACAGTGTCTCCACTTGTTCCTCCAGTAGTATATCCTTGCAAGTCTAAGTTTATATTATATGCTTGAACCTGGTCTAAGTCTGAAACACCTGTACCAGTACCATAAACAATTCCAACATCTGCAACTCCCCCAACTACAAAAGGTTCAGGATAAGCTGCAGCAGATGCAAAAGCAACACTTGCTCCTGTTAACAATACACTTGTTATGACTGCTGAAATCTTTCTAAAATTGAATTTCATGTCTTATTTTTTTTAACCTCCTTTCAACTCTATAATCATGTTGTCTATGACAACCTCACCTGACTAAATAGCATAGGGTAAACTATTTTGCCATGATGAATATAATCCCCTATAAGAACACTCTAAAAGAGTGCATAATCAATCTTAGTTATTTCCTTTAAAAAGATTGTCGTTGAATTTTCTGTTTTTTCTTAGTTTCCCCCCCTTTTTCATACTTTTGTTTATAAGTCTTATGATGTCACTTAATCATTAATATATATTTATCCTACATAAATTTTCAGAAAAAAACAAAACATTTATTAAGATATAGTAATTTTTCTTATTATATGTTTTTGATTAACATATAAGTTTATAATATATATCCAAGATATATATTATAAAATAAACCATATGCTTTATCGTCGAAATGGCTAAAACAAAAATAAGAGAAATAACTATAACAAAACCTAAAGGAACTTTCTCTGTTTTCCAAAAAGTAAAAAATTCTAAAAAGAATTATGATTTTTCAGGAATTCTAGCTTTAAGACAACTTTTGAGTAATGAAAAAGCAAGAATTTTGCATGTCATAAAAACACAAAAACCTCAATCTATTTATGATTTAGCTAAAAAATTAGATAGAGGATTTAAATCAGTGAATGATGATGTTAAACTTTTAGAAAGATTTGGATTCATTGAATTAATTGAAGAAAAGACCAAAAATCGTAAAAGACACAGACCTGAAATAGTTGTTGATACAATTACAATACATTTTAAAATTTAATAATATGCATTAAAAAATATCTCATAATCTTTTCCTGCTCTTGAAAAAGGTTCTGTAGCTCCTTTGGAATTTTTTGTTACATTTCCTTTTTTAATTATTAACATTTCCTCAGATTCATCTATAATAATTTTTAATTTATATCCTTTGATGGGCCTGTCTCCTTCTACTTTCCAGCTTTCATTCAAGATATCTTTCAAAGTTGAATTTAAAACATCACAAGTTTCTCTCTCATCTATACATTTATCTTTATCATAACAATCAAATATTAACTTTTGAATTGAAAGATATTCTAAATTATCTCTGCAGTCTGTAGTATATTGCAAAAATGATTGAATAAAACTATTAACTTCATAGCTTTCAACAGTTTCTTTTTCTGTTTTTCTTAAAGAAAAACTGAGAAAAATAAGTAAAATTACTGCAACTATAATCATGATTAATGCAAACCCTACCATTTCTTCCTGTCCACTTTTTTTTCTTAAGATATTTTTTCTCATTCTTTATCCTCTGAACTAACCATTAAAATAGCTAACTCACATTTATCATAAACCTCATCCTTGTAAGAGTCTTTTCTGCATAAAGAAACAAAATTAGAAACCGGAGGCAATGAATTAACATTTTTTGAAAATATATCTATAATTCCACAATTTTCATATGTTCTTGCAGTACATTTAATATTCCCATTATCAGGATAAATCTTTCTTATTTGTATTCCTGCAACACCCCAAAATTCAGAATATTTTTTTATATTATCTTTTAATTTCATAACTTTATCAGCATCAACACAATTAAGTCTACTGCTTCCAAAAGATTCGCCACACGAGAACTCAGGAGAATTTGCTAATTTTGTTACCAATAATAATGCATTTCTTTCTTCTATAAGTGTTGCAGACTCTTTTAATTTAGAAAATCTAAAAACTAATATAAACATTCCAACCAAGACAAAAAATAATGTAACTGCCATTAACATAAATGCCATTTGTTGTATTTTTAATTGTCCTTTCGTTTGGCTCATAAGAGACGAACGAGATAAAATCTTTGATTTTTGTCTTTTTTTCATTTTGTTTAATCAGGCATGACCAAATTTAAAGGAAGGTTAGGCAAAGGAAACCTTGGTGTCCTCGCTACCATAGTTTACAATTTGCTAAATCATTTTGTTCTTTAATATCTTCTACAATATAATTTATTGAACTTAAATCCGAGGAACTGCTTAAACCTTCTGCAGAATTACTTAATGCAAGTAAATTCAAATTAGAATAACATCCTGTCCGTGAAATAAAAATTGCTTTATCTCTGTAAAGCAATGCTAAATTGTTCAATCTTTTCATTAATCTTTTTAATTGACATTCATAAATATCTGAGTCAGCAAAAATTCCTGCATACATCAAAGCATCTCCTTCAAAATAAACTTTGTCTCCATTTTTTTCAACATAACCTGCATTTTCCCAAACACTAATATTACAATCTCCAAAATTAAAACAAACTTTTATATCCTCTTCTGAACAATCCTCTTCCAATAATAAATTTTCATGATCTAATTCATCAATCTCATCTTCAATATATGTGGGAGGCCTAACAAAGCAATATTTTTCTGTTGAAGGAATCATATAAATTAAATCAGCAACTTTAAAAGGAAACTCAAAAGGTTTAGAAAAAATATAAAATTTTTTTCCTTCAATCTCTTTTTCTGAAAAAATATATTTATTTGCAAAACCAACATTAATATTTGTCTCTGCCCATTTCCCAAAACTTTTTTGAGATACTTGAATTATCTGTTTTCCGAAATCACCATAATTATTACATTTATTATAAATTCTTGTTTCTACAGGCATTGTAAAAAAAGTTGTTTTAACTGTTTCAAAACTTGTTTCAAGAGGATTTAATAATATCCCAATTTCTTTTCCTGTTTTAGCAGATAAAGTTTGCTCTTCTGTTCCAATAAACCTTGTGGTAGCATAAATTGCAATAAATAATATAAATGCACCTACAATAATTGCAAAAAGCCAACCAAAAGATATCTGCAAATACCCTTTATTATTCATTTTCTATTGTCACTAAAGCCTCTCCATATTCTTTTTTGATTCTCATTTTTAATTTTCTATTTACATTATCAATACAAAAAGAATCTTCTCCAGCAAGAGTTTTTTCAATGTCAATATGATTTATTTTTATCCCTTCTATAAATTTATCTGCACGAAAAACAAGATTTTCATATTCATCATCTTTAAAACAAACAGATTTTATTTTGGCTGGAAGAGAATATTCTACTTCTTGCGAACCTTGCGAACCTTTCCACATCTTATCAATATCAGATTGTAAATCATCTTCAAATTGTGCAATCTTCACAGAGTCCTGTATTCCAAGAAATTTTAAAATAGCATAAATAGCAACAGCAATAAAAATTATTATTAAAATAATTGAGAAAATCATACCAAAAGATAATTTCATTTGAGCTCTTTTCTTTCTTAGAAAAATAAATTCCCCCTTTTTCATAAATAGAAATAATAAAATAAAACTTATAAACTTTTATCTAATACAAATCAGAAGGTCTTACAATAATACTACATTCATCAGGGTCAGGCTGAGTTCCATATTCATCTTGGCATCTAATATAAAATGTTTCTTGTGAATTCCAATTTGTATAATGATTTACATCTTCTAATGAAGTCATAATTGTTCCATCATCAAAGGCATAATCACAAGGATAATTTTCATAAGTAGTGTCATAAACACATTGTGCTGGTTCATTAGTTATTATCTTTAAGTAAGTCTCTTCATGATAAGCTCTTACAATTATTGGAGGTTCTGAATCAGATTCAACTTCAAAATTAATCATTTCAACCTTATAATTGCCTCCTAAATCAACACACTTTATATTATACTCATAAGGTTCTCCTTCTTCTGATTCACGAAGCCATAAATCCTGAGTATGTTCATAATTATTATAATCTTCATCTCCTAAAAAAGCTACATAACGCTCTTCACCTTCATCACTACGCTTGAAATAACAATTAGATTTGCCCTCATCATATCCTTTAGAAGTATATACTTCTAAAGTTACTTTAACAGCTTCTGTTGAATCCTTTATTATACTTTCATTCTCTGGTTTAACCCAATCAATTACCAATGGTTGAGTTCCCATTAAAATAAATTCATAAGATTCTCTATTTATATTTCCTGAAGTATCTTCACATCTAAAATAGAACTTATTCTCTTGTCTATTTTTTAATCCATCTAATGTTGTTTCACAAGTATAAAGACCTTGGTTATTTGCATCAGTTTCACTGTCTCCTCCTGTACAATCCATCTCTCCATCCATATTTTCATAACCTTGGTCTTGATGACTCCATCGACAATCTGTAACTGGTTCATTAATATAAACATCTAAATCCACTGATGTTTGGTTATATGCAATAGGCATTCCACTTGGAATACTTGTCTGAACAATTAATGGAGGAGTTGTATCAGGTCCTTGTTGTACACAGAAATTAAATACAAAATTTGCTGTATTTACATTTCCATTTGCATCCTGACATCTTACATAAATACTATGTTCCCCATCATTTTCTGTTTCTATTTCTCCTCCTGTTCCTGGCATACTTAAAGTATAAGAATGTTCTTCTAATAATAATCCATCACTGAAATAAAATCTCATATCATCAAAGCTATCTTTTCTTGTTGTATCTAATTTACATTTAGCAGGCTCTGGGTCTCCATCTTCATTTGTTAATTTTATTCCAAATGATAATGGTGCAAAAGCAGGAATACATTGAGATGGCTGCGCTTGTGTATATTGTATTATAACTCCTGTATCTGGAGGAGAGATTCCAGTATTCTGGAATTCATATTCATAATTTTCATTGATTAAAGCATCTTCCCAAGGTTCAATTGTTGGAAATGTCACATCTCCTCTATTTACCCAAGCACATTTTTCTTCATCTGTTCCTTTATTTAATAATTCACATCCTTGTCCTAAACTTCTACATTGATATTCACTACATGGAAGAATTCCTTGATTATTACATTCATTACAATGGTCTTCATTTGATGTTGATGTTGCAGCATCCCATGGAATACATTCGAAAGTAACTACTTCATAACTTTCATATCTAAAAGCAAATAAGAAATATAATGCAGCAGCTCCAACCCCAATCCATCCTGCTTTGCCTATTGCAGGACCTCCTTCTACTGCCCTCATTCCTGGGAAAGCAGATTCAAGAACTCCAGTTACAGTTTTACCAGCCAAAATAGCTCCAAATAATGTATTAGCATATGTATCTGCAAGGTCATGATAATCTTCAGGCAAAACTGCCTTTAATGCTTGGATTCCTCCCCAAACAGCTGTCGCCCATGCAGCTCCTTCAATAACATTCCCAACAAGATAACCCCACCATTCTGTGCCTCCAAAAACAGGAGCTTCTTTGTATTTTCCTGCTTCTTTTTTCTTTTCAGCCTCTTCTTCTTTTGTTTTTGCTTTGTCAGAACAACAACATTGTTTTTCACTTTGACATAATTGTCCTGCATCATAACTATAATCACCTGAACATGTAGAACTACATTTTCCTTTTTTATAACCTTGTGCCTCACTGCTACAAAATGTATCACATTCACTATCTGTCATTTTCTTTTCTTTTTTTGTTAAGTCAGTTATAGTTGAACTTATATCTGCAGTAGAAGGATATGGCATACTACTATCTTTAATCACATCTGGCTCTTTTTTCAGAGTATAACAACAACAAACTCCTTTTTTATCACAATAATTAGCTCCAATATCACTTACTTTTGTCATACCTATTATTTCAGAGCAATCACTACCAATAGGTTTACATGTTCCTGCACTAAATCCAATTCTATTATTAACACATTCTGCATCACACATAGTATTTTCTACATCAGTGATTTCACTCTTTGTTGGTTCTTCACCCTTTTTTTCTGCTTCTTTTTTATCAAAATACTTTGTACATTCTTCTACAGGTTTTTCTGTAACAGAAACTTTTGTCCATTTATTATTTGTATCATATTCATTTTTGTATATATACCAATAATACCACTGACCACTTTTATCTTTAGCTAAATAATATGCCCCATATACATCTGCCCAAATATGTTTGTTAATATTTCTATAATATTTATCTGGATTGTTAATTGGAACTGTTTCAGTTTTTGTTAATTTGCCATTTGCATCATAATATTTTTTTGTGGCAGGAGAAATATCTTGTGAAGAATATATTCCATAAGGCCCTAAATTCTTGCCAGGAATGTTTGGAGCATAAAAACATGTTCCTGTAGTTTGATAATCATAAGCCTTAACAACTCTCACCTCACTTCCTAAAGCATAACCAATTGCAAAAATTCCAATTATTAAAATAAAAATTTGACTTAAACTCATTAATATCTCTTTTTTCATTTTATTCTTCTTCCTCATCACTGCTCCTTGAAACAAAATCTTTATCTCTGTCATAATAACCTGGTTCATTAATGTAATTCACACTGCTTCCACAATCCCCCATTGCCATACAAATATTATTCATATCTTCTTTCCAGGAGTCTTTTATTTCATAATCTTCATCATATTCTACACATTGTGAGGGACATTGTTCTTCGCAATTTCTATTACAAATATTAAGAGGATCATCTATCGGACATTCTGCTCTACAATTATTCATACATTTTGCATCAAGTGGTTTTCCTTTTTCTCCCCATAAACCTCCTCCTGCAGTTCCTCCAATTTCTGTAGCATATGCAGAATATTCAACATAACATACAGTGCTTGCTTTACCACAATTATCTCCAGCATCTGTTCCTTCTTCCCAAAAATCAAATCCAGGAGAGTATTTAGGAATACAAGAAGCCTCTACTAAATTCCCATCTTCAGTTTCAAAGTCTTCATCATCACTTATACTAACTAATTCACCATCTGTATTTAATACTAATCCTTTATCCTCTTCATCTTTTAGAATACTAACTCCTATAATCCATTTACAGTCTCTTTTATCAATATTATTACAGTCTCTTTCATTAGTTTGAGAATAGCAATCCTGCCACATATTTACTGTACAAGCAGCTGTTTTAAAACCACCAGCAGGAATTTCCCCAATAGAAGATTCAATACAAACCTCTTGCCTATAATCTGCACAGGGTTCTACACTAATTTCATTATTATAACAAACAAGTCTAAAATCTCTATTTCCAGGATTATTGCTATCTTTGTCTATTTCATCAACTTCATCGCCTGTTATTCCAGGATTTGCTCCTAACATAATATTTTCTCCAACAGTTCTTGCACACCAAGTTTCTCCATGTTCAGGATTTCTTCCATACTCTCTTTCAAAATCCTCATCTTCGCAACCTAAATCTTTACAAATATAATTTCCATAAGCAGGACTATTTCCTCTTTCAGAACTTTTACAAGTGCTCCCTGCAAAATAATCACAATCTCCACATCTTTCTGGAGAACCATCGTCTCCTGCTCCGGCATTTAGATTTAATGTACATGTAGAAGTTCTAATCTTACTCCAGAATTCTTGATAATCTCCAGGGCGATTAAGATTTGTAGGACTTGGACTGTAATCAGCATCATATATATTTGCTACATTTCCACAAGTATCTAAATAATAGACTTTATCTTTTCCTTCAACACATGTTGTTTGTTCACTTGGGCCACAAATAGTTCCTAAAGATTCAGCAGAACATAAATATCCTTCATAAAAATTTGCAGTATTTTCACCAGCATTTAATTCCTGGCATTCTGCTTTTGTTGTACTCTTACAATTTGTCTGAAACTCTTCGTCAAAAACACAAGCTCCTTTTACTTTAGGACCCGCTAATGCAATACATTGAATTTCACTTTGAACATCTGTTCTGTAATTAATTTCTAAACCATAAAAAGAAGACAAACTTTTACATCTTGTTAAAGTTGTAAAAGCTGCTTGTTCTCCAATTAAACAACATCCTAATTGACATTGGGGAATCTCACTTTCATCTCGTTCATCCCAGACTCCTGGGTTTTCTCCACTTTCACAAACTGCTTGAGGAGTATTTGGTATACAAATTCCATCAATATTATTAATACAAGTGCCTAATCTACAATAAGAAGTTGCTTCACAAGAAGTCGGCACACTTCTACATGCTATTGGGTCTCCATTTATATCTTCACCACAGTTATATCCTGTTTCACATTCTTCTTCAGGAGCATTCTGACACCAAGGCCCATTGTCTACTAATCTTTCACAACAATATGAAACTTGTGCAGAGACAATACTAATTATAAAAATACTTAACACCAATATAAAAAATATTTTTTTATTCATTTTCATATTCCATATCCAGAAGGCCATGCAACACTTCTTGAAGCAAATTGAAATTTATTTTTATTATTTCTGTCTGTTAAAATATAAATTGTTGTCCCATCTGTCTGCTTTTTCTTTTCAACTTTCAAATCATGATAATAATTCATATAAGTTGTTGTCTCTGCATCACCATATTTTGCTTCCCACACTAATATACTATTAGCTATGCTAATTAGTTCAAAAAGATTATTGTTCAAAACTATAACAAATGAATTATATTTTTCTGTTTCTCCTTTTGTTAAAGTTAAAGAATAATTAAAAGTAGCAACAACTCTTTTTGGAAGTAACTCAATATTTTTTGCTCCTCTTCTTAAATTTACTTCATATCCTCTTTTTTGAAAACTTTCTTCCATAGAATTAAAACACATATCTACTTCTTCATCAATTTCATCTCTGATTTCAGATTCAATATGTTGTTTTAACATAGGTTGTTGCACAACACATGTTTTATAATATTCATTTGTATAACACAAGTATTCAATTTCTGAATTATTATACATAATATAATGTTCTGGAGATAAACTTCCTCCTTGTAAAGATAATTTTGTTATACTTTCTTCAATTTTTTCTTCAATACAATTTTGAATAAATGCCTGTGGATTTTTTTCTGCAAGTCCCAATCCTTCTTGAATCTGGGGATAAAAAAGATATATTAAAACTCCGAAAACAACAATTACAACTGCAATTATAATAAAAATAGTAATTTGCCCTCTCCGATTTTTTGGAAAAAAATTGGAATGAAAAAATAATTTTTTCTTTTTTTCTTTTTTATTTTTTATCACCCTTTTCATATTTCTTTTACGATATTCTTGTTTATAAATTTAATTTAATTATGAACTTGGAATAATTTTTTGTGCACAACCTGAATTAATATTGCCAAAACTGTCTTCACATTTTATATAATAAATAATACTTGGATTCCACTTTGCACTATGTTCTTTTGTATAATATCCAGTTGTTATATCAACTATATCTTCATCATCAAAATTAAAATCACATTTCTTAGAACTATAATAACATTTTGCTAATTCATTTGTTTTTAATTCAAGTTTGCTTCCATCTTTATAAGCTCTTACAATCATAGGGGCAACATCATCAACTTTTAAATTAAATATAGCATTTTCCTTTGCTTCATTTCCTGCATCATCCCAACATTTTATTGAAATATTATAATCTCCTTGTTGGGGGTGAAGGATATATTTGTGATATTTGTCTTCTTGTGCGAAAAGATCCCCACTATTTAGATTTGAAGGAGATTTTATAAATTTCCATTTGCATATAGAAATACCATTATTCATGCCTCCAGAGGTTGTAATTTCTAAATCATCTTCGTCAATTTTTTCACTCCCTCTGATAACATCTCCTTGAGGTAAAATTGAAGTAATCTCTAAAGGATTTTCTGTTGTATATAATGTATAAATAAAATCATCAGTATCAGTATTCACATTTCTGTTTGTTTCATCCCATGGGTCTCCCTGTCCTTCAGGTATTCCTTCAAGCCATGGTTGGTCTTTACATTTTATATGAACTTTATTTTCTGATTCTGTAAGACCTGTAAGTTCTGTTATACATCTTCCAGTTGTTCCACGACCAAGATAACAATAATCAAAAGCATTCATTTCATCATATGACTTACCTGATTCATGAGACCATGTACAATTTGCAGGTTCATCTAATAAGATAGTTAATTCTTGAGTTGTATTCCCATATTTCAAAAAACTTTCATCTTCAGGATTATATTCATCTATTGTTGCAATAGTATTGTCTTCTCCTTCTTTTATACATAAATTAACATCATATTCTTTAAGATTAGGATTCCCTGAATAATCTATACATCTTACATACATATTTAATTCTCCCCACCTCTCTCCAGGAACATCTCCCACAATTTCTGTTGGGTCTAAATCTGTAACAAAAGGAAGTCTTTCATCAAAAGTATGATTTACTGAAAAGAAATTTCCTTCTTTGAATTCTTCTCCTTCTAGTTCATAATCAGGGGCTTCTAAATCAACATGTTCCCAATTATATACACATTTAGCATAATCATCCTCTCCATTTTCATTTTCTGTTTTTAATATAAAATTAATTGAAGTAAATTCTTGGATGCATTCCTCATTAGAAGTCCTAATTTCAACACCATTGTTATTTTCATTAAAGAAATCATACCCTTCACCAACTTTTTTAGGAATAATTACAGGAGGATTTCTATCATCTTTATATTTGTAAACACAAACAGGATTTTCAGATTCATATAATTCATCTTCTCCTATTAATCTGCATCCAGAACCTAAACTTCTACATTTATATTCAGTACAAGGTCTTAATGGGTCATTATTACATTCCTCACAATCATCTCCTCCATTTGGTGCCTGCCAAGGTTCACATACAAATTCAATGTCTATTTCTTTTGTGTCTCCAATCCCAAAGAAAAATTTAAGGATAACATAAATCACTGCAATTATTATAGCAGCAGCCCATGCATAAGGACCTGCAGCTGCAGTAACTTCAAGTAATCCCAAAATATAGCTTGCTACTGCCAAGCCTCCTGCTAATACAATAAATATTTTGTCAAATAATTGAAGTCCATCTTCTGTACTCCATTCAAAACCTTCTAAAGGGTCTCCTCCAAAAACTCCTTCTTCTGTAGAACTAAAATATTTAGGGAGATCTCCTAATCCTATTTGGCTATCTTCTGCATTAGCTTTATAATCTCTTTTTTTATCTTCGTCTATATCTCCATTTGCATCATATTCATCTTTTATTTTATAATCATCCTCATCTAATTCATCTATATCAAAAGTATCAAAATTTTTAGTATATTTCCCTTCAACATTTACATATCCTCCACAATCCCCTAAAGAAATACACAAATCATTCATCTGATTCGCAAAATCCTGAGTCAAAGCTTCACAATTTCCTTTACATTTCCATTTGAGCAATCCTTTTTCCCAAAGTGTAGGGATTGCATTATCATCTTCTAATGAGGCCAAGCTACATATATCTTCAGCATTTCCTCCTGATTCCCAAAATTCAAGTCCAGGAGCATATTTAGGAATACAAGCATCAAATATAATAAACTCATTATCATCTTTATCATAAAGATCTATTGATTGAACTCTACAATCAGACATATTCCAACATTCAGCTTTTTTTTCATCTACTTCATCTTGATTTGTTATTACCCCTTCATCACTAAATTCATATTTTATTTCTACTTGCAGGCACTTAAATCCTTCATTAAATCTACATCTTGCCATAGAAAAAAAACCTCCTTCTGCTTGAGGAATTTCTCTCTCACCACAAATTTGTCCCCTATAATTTCCACACAATTCACTTTTTATTTCTCCTCTATCACACCAATTCACTCTATACTCACTTCCTACAACATCTGTACTATATTCATCATTTTCATCTCCTCCAACATGACTTTCATAAACACACCAACTTTCTTGATTCTGCCTAGTTACTGAATGCCCATCTTCATCCTCATAATAACATTTCAAATCTTTACAAGTATAATCTCCATAATTTGGTTGTTCTAAAGCAGAACCACAAATACTATTCATTCCATCACAATTCCCACAAGTTGGAGAGTTAATATTTTCTCCTTCTATACAACTAAAACCAGGTTCCTGAAAAGAATTCCAATAATTATCATCATCCCATCTTGAGGAGTCATAAATATTTGCTAAATTATCACAACTATCCAAAAAATAAACTTT
>CAYPBD010000005.1:0-11767 GCA_964408905.1 Candidatus Woesearchaeota archaeon | reverse complement strand
CATTCTATTCTTCTTACATATTTTTTAGAAGCACCATTGTCAAGGGTGCAACATCCAAATTGACATTCATCAACTTCATTAATGGGTATAGGTTTACATTCTCCCCCTTCATTTTTACATTTCCATTCTCCCCCGTCTTCCTCACATATTTTTTTTGGAGCTCCTGCAGAACATGTCCCTAATTCTTGGTCAACACAAGTTGATGGCTTACATTCTGTAGTTTCGCTACATACATTTGAGACCCAGTTTCCTTCACAAGCCTCTTCTTTAATCTCTATACAATTCTCCATGCAACACCCAATACTTTGCGCAGAAACAATTCCAATTTGTTTTATAGATAAAAAACCAATCAATAAATTTACTCCAGAATTAACTAAATCCGCAAATTCATTTTTTTTAATTATGCTTTCATCTTTAATTAATTGCTCACTTTGATGAATTATATAACTATGTGCAACAGACATATTAATTAATAAAAAAATCTGAAATATCACAATTAGTAATAAAATATATTCTATTTTTTTATTTTTTATCTTGTTTATCATTCTAGTTCTAATCCAAATCCAGGAGGTATTACACATCCTCTTACAGCAAATCTAAATTCTTCTTCACTGTCTTCATTTTTAACTTTATAAATTACAGATGAGTCTGCTGTTCTATATTTATTTATATCAAATTCACGATAAATAGACATATCATAATGGCTGAACTCACATGATGTTACTTCTTTATTTATAATCTCTTGGACAACAAGTGATAAATCATAAAACCTACTCGGAATAGCAATCTCAAAATCTTCTTGTTTAGTAGTCTCTCCTGATTTTGTTAAGGTAATTTCTCCATCTATATTAATAATTATTTGCCCCTCTTTTAATTCAATTTCAAATTCTCTATATTCTGGATTTACTTCATATCCTTGTTTATCCAAACTTGATGTTAATGAATCAAAACAATTTCCAACATCCTCTGAAATATAATTATAAATTTCTCCATTTAAATGTTTAATTAATATTGGTTCTTGATTTACACAGGGTGAATAGTCATTTGGATTATAGCATAAATAAGAAATATTCACAGGCAAATCTTCATTTTCAAATTTAAAAGATTTATATAAAGAAGGATTTATATAACCTCCTTGAAAAGAAATTATATTAACTGCTTCTCTAACTTTCTCTTCTATACAGGATTCTAAAAAAGAAGGAGGATTTGTTTCTTCACCTACACCAACTCCAGGAATTTGAACTCCACCTCTAAATAAAAAAAATAATGCGATTATACCAATTATAATTATTCCAACAATTATAAAAATAGTAACCTGCCCACCTTTTTTCATAATAAGTTTAAGTATTTACTTACTTATAAATTTTATTAGAAAAATTAATCTTCAGTCTCAACTCTCGGAGCTAAAATAAAATTAAGTTCCATATTTTCTTTTTTAAAATCTATTTTTAATGGGTGGTCATTTGCGAAATGCAAAATTGTTTTTTCACAAAGTTTTGCTGCTTTCATAAATTTTTGTAAATATTCTAAACTATATCTTGATTTGCAATTCTCTGCTTGAATTTGTGCTTCATCACCAGAAAATTCAGACCTTGCAGAATTCAATCCTTTTCCTTCAATTATAAATTTTCCATCTTCAATTATAAAAGAACAAGCATCAGCAACAACTGCACAATCTTCAATTGAAGAAATTAAATCAACTGAATTCAATTCAACTCTTGAACTAAATTCCAAATTAGGCATTTCTTTTTCTTCTCTTTCTATTTCAATGAGATTTAATTTAAAATTTCTTTTAATCCTGTCATGAATCTGAATCTCCAATAAATTTTCTTTCTTTTCTAAAATCAAAAAGCTTCCAGAACTGCATCTTCTTAAAATTTGTTTTAAATCATCTAAATTAACTCCCAAAACTTCATTACCTGTTTCAAATTGTGAAAAAGAACTTCTCGGTAACTTAAATCCAATCATTGCAACATTAGCAGGATCAATCGCAGTAATACTCATTCCAAATTCATTTACCTTAATCCTAACCTCTGTAACTAACTCAGAAATTATCTCAATAACCTTCGACAATAAAGCAGGATTTTCTAATTTAATTAACATCTTCTAAAAAATACAAACCATTTTTTAAGCATTATTATACTTTAGAGAGGGTATTTATTTAAACTTTCTTTAACAATTTTTTCTATGTCATCTTTTAAAGAACAGCGAATAAGAAAAATTACTCAATTATATTATTCAAGACAAGATGTGCAGGAAGCCATTTTTGAATTTTCTAAGAATAAAGAAATTATTCCAAGATATTTTGAAGGATTTGGAAAAAGACCAGATTCATTTCAATACAAAAGTGATATTTTTGAATTAACAAAAAGAGGTGCTACTTCTTTTCATTGTTCAGAAGAAATTTGGGAAGACCCCTTAAAAATTCAAACAGGAATGGATGAAAATCAATTAAATGAATTAAGAACTGGTTGGGATTTTTTAATTGATATTGACAGCAAATATATTGATTATAGTAAAATTATGGCAAAATTAATTATTGAATTATTAAATTTTCATGGAATAAAAAATATCGGAATAAAATTTTCTGGCTCAAAAGGATTTCATATTATAATTCCATGGAAAGCTTTTCCAAAAGAAATTAATGAAGTTCAAACAAAAAATATGTTTCCTAAATGGCCAAGAATAATTACAAAATATATTATGGAAAAAATTAAACAGAAATTAATTGAAAAAGTAACTGATCTAAATAGACCTAATAAATATATAAGAGATTTTCAAGCACCAAAAGAAGTTATGCCTGATTTAATTCTTGTTTCTCCAAGACATCTCTTTAGAATGCCTTATTCTCTTCATGAAAAAACTGCTTTAGCAAGTGTTGTTTTAGATCCCAATAAAATTGAAGAATTTGAATTAAAACATGCAAATCCTATGAAAGTTAAAGTAAAGAATTTTATTCCAGAAACAAAAGAAGGCGAAGCCTCTGAACTTTTGAGAGAGGCACTTGATTGGAATAGAGATAATCAAATTTCTCAAAACAAAGAAGAAAAAAAAGAATATAAAAATTTCAAGCCCATAAAACTTGAAAAAGTTTCTAATAAAAATTTTCCTCCATGTATTCTTAATATATTGAATGGATTAGAAGATGGAAAAAAAAGAGCTTTATTTATTTTGATAAATTTATTTCGTTCAGTTGGTATGGATAAAGATGAATTAGAAAAAAGAATTGATGAATGGAATAAAAAAAATAAACCTCCCTTAAAACAAGGTTATATTAAAACACAATTATCTTGGAGTTTTAGAAAAAAACCAATCATGCCCCCAAATTGTAAAGAATTTTACAAAGGAATTGGTGTTTGTCAACCAAATGACTTTTGTAGACTAATAAAGAATCCTGTTAATTATATTGTGAGAAAAAATTTTAAATTAAATAAATCTAGAAGAAATAATAACAAATTTTAAAAAGATGAATTAGTTATGTCTAATATGAAAAAAAGAGTGTTGTCTATTATTTTAATTTTATTCTTAATCTTAAATATATCTTTGATGCTTGCTCAGGAAAATCAAACAAAAATAGATAATGCTTATGATTGTCTTGAGGAAAAAGTAGGCGATTGTTCTTCTCTTACTTCTCCTGAAGATAAGATTTTTTCTTTGTTGGCTATCGGAGAATGTCAGGATGAAGTTAGTTCTAATTTAGATAATAGATATAGTGAATATGAAGATAATGTTAAATTAACAGCCCAAGCGATTTTAGCTTTGGAGAGAGTGAATGTTAATACCGAAGAAGCTCAGGAATGGCTTTATTCTCAGAATGCAACTCCAGATAATATGGATTGGCTTTTGCAAATTGAAAGTACAGAAGAAACAATCTGTACAATAAGTTATGAAGGTTCTTCATTTCCAAATATAGTTGTTGGAGAAGACAAAACAATAAATGATGATGCTGGGGCTTGTTTAACAAGATACGGGGGGGATTATTGGTTAAGAATTTCTCATTCTTGTTATGATTATGAGTTTGAGATTTCATGTGATAATTCTTTTTCAACAAATCTTCTTTATAAGAAAACCGAAGGAACAAGTTCTGATATACTTTATGTTTCAGGAGATACAAGCACAGCATCTCCTGGAGGGGCAACAACAGAGCAAGTACATTCTCTTTGTTTTACACAAGATGGCACTTGTGATTATGAAGCAAGTTTATGGGCAGCACGTGTTTTGGATTTTGTAGGTTATGATATTTCTTCTTACTTGCCTTATTTAGTTACTATGAGAGATGAAAGTGAAAATCAGCAATATCTTCCAGAGTCTTTTTTATATTCTTTAACAGGCGATTTTCGTGGAGAATTATTATCAACTCCTTTACCTGTATCAAATGATAGATATTATGATACTGCTTTAGCATTCCTTCCTTTTCAGGGAGAAACTCTTGAAGAAAAAACAGATGCTATAGATTGGCTTTTAGAAGAAGGTACTCAAGGTAATGATGGGTGTTGGAATGGGGGGAACATTAGAGATACTGCTTTTATTTTATATTCTCTTTGGCCAAGAACATTAGGAATCTCAGGTGGAGGAGATGAAGGTCTTGATTGTGAAAGCTCAGGATATTATTGTAGTTCTCCTTTTAGTTGTTCTGAAGCTGGAGGAAATGAATTAGATGAATATAAAGAAAGTTGTTTTGGAACTAATATTTGTTGCACTAAACAACTTATAGAAAGTTGTGATGAACAAGGAGGAGAAGTTTGTGGTTCTGATGAACAATGTTCAATTTCTTTAACAGAAGCTTCAGATACTTCTGAATGTTGTTTAGGTTCTTGTAGAACAGTAAGTGAAAAAACAGAATGTGAATTATATGGGGATGGAAATTGTAGAACTTCTTGTTATAGTACTGAAGAAGAAGCAGAATATGATTGTCCTTCTAATAGAGTTTGTTGTATTGAAAAAGTTATTGAAGAGAAAAAAAGTTATTGGTGGATTTGGGTATTAATTATTTTAATTATTTTAGTTGTGTTAGGAATAATCTTTAAAGATAAATTAAGACAACTCTGGTTTAAATTTAAAACTAAAGTTTTAAGCAAGATTGGTAAAGGAAAAGGAAAAGGCAAAGGAATGCCAGGACCAAGACCAGGATTTCCTCCATCACGTCCAGGAATGCCTCCAAGAAGACCAATACCAAGAAGAGCATTACCTCCATCACAAAGACAAGCAATAAAAAAACCCACAGGAAAACCTAAAAGAGAAGTTGAAGATGTTCTTAAAAAATTAAAAGAGATGGGAAAATAATTATAAAAAAACTTTATTAACCCAATTTCTTTTATCTGTTTATGAAAAAGAGTATTATATTTATTTTAATTTTATTGATTATTCCTCTGATGTCTGCAGTTGAAATTGATATGAAATCAGATTTTAGTCAGGGAGAAACTCTTATGGCAAAAGTGTCTGGAAATTTCCTTGAACCAATTTCTAAAGAAAATATCTTTTTTTATAGAGATGGGCATATAAGAATTCCTTTGGAATATAATGTCGGTAAAATCAATGATGAATTTTATATTTATGCTCTGCTTGCTGATAAAGAGCCTTACAACAATTATTCTCTTGTAATAAAAAATGTTGAATATATGAAAGGAAGTCAGGTCAGTGAAGAAGAAATTACCAAAGCTTTTTCCATAATAAATAATACTGCAGATTTTTCAATAAATCCTGGTTTCATTATTACTAATGGAAATTTTTTCCTCGAAATCCAAAATTTACAAGAAAATAAAATTACTGTCCAAGTAAAAACAGAAGAAACTTCAGAACAAGAACCAGAACAAGGTAATAAATCTGAAAATGAATCTGAAGAAGATGGAGGTTTATTTGGTTTTTTTGGAAATGGAAATATTATTCTGAATCCTGAAGAAAATTCTTTTACTTTAAAATCAGGAGAAATAAAAGAAATACTTTTTGAAGTAAAAGATATAGATAAATCATCACTTAAAATTGTTGAGTTAATTACAGACAATTTCAAATACGAAATCCCCATATATATTTTCACTGAAGAAGAAACAGAAAAAGAAATAGGAATTAAATTTGACCCTTCTGAATTAAATTTATCTCTTCCTACAGATTCTAATGCTACTAGAATAATCTATTTTTATAATACAGGCGATGAAACTTTGGAAAATATTTATTTATCAGTGTCTGATTCTTTAAATACATATCTTAATATTTCAACAACAAAAGTTGATGAATTAGAAAAAAATTCCAGTATTAGAATTGAATTATATATTTTTAGTAAAGAAGAAAATCAAATTCTTGGAAACATACGAGCATATACAAGCGATGAATCTTTCTCAACATATTTAACAGTCTCTTTAAATTTTTTAGAAAATTATATTCCTCCAGAAGAAGAAACTCCACTTACAAAAACATGTTTAGAATTAGGCGGAATAAAATGTAGTGCAGGAGAAGAATGTAATACTGAGACAATTAATGCAAAAGATGGAACTTGTTGTCTTGGAACTTGTGAAGAAATAAAAGAAAGCAATTTAGGATTAATTATTGGGATTATATTATTAATAATTGTAGCAGGAATTGTTGCTTGGTTTTTTATAAAAAAATACAGAGGAGCAAAAAAGAAAGTTGATTTATTAAAAATTGCAAGAGGAAAAAGACCAGAACATCAGAGAATACAGCAGTCCCAAAAATTTGAACCAAATTTAAGAAGAAAGGTTCCACCCTCTCAACTTATTAGAAGACCTATACAAAGACCTAGACACATTATAAAATATATTGAAAAACCAGTAATAAAAGAAGTAGAGAAAATAATAGAAAAACCTGTTATTAAAGAGAAAAAAGTTTTTATTGAAAAATCAAAACCTAAAAGACCTGCACCTCCAAGATTTAAATATAAAGCATCTACAGAATCTCAAACATATCATAAGACTTCATGTCGTCTTGCAAAACTAATAAAACCAAAATACAAAATAACAAGCAATAATATAAATTATTTTAAGAAAAGAGGTTACAAACCTTGTAAAGTTTGTTTAGGCAAAAAGAAATCTTAATTTCGCTTTATTATAACTATAGATGCATCATCATCATCTTTTGTTTTTGGAATTATCATAGGTCCAAGAGTTTTAATAAAAGTTTCTAATATTTTTGGAGCAGAATGCTTTGCATTTGTCTTGAAGAAATTGTTAAATAATTGCTCTCTCTTTTCAATTATTTGAAGATGATGATTTTTAACTTTCTCTCCCAAATATTTTGCATCTTGTTTTGCTATTTCCTCTCTTTCTTGATCTCTAACTCCATCTAAAAGTCTTTTATTGCTCCCTAAAGCAGTTTCTATATTTTCTCCAACACCATCAGTAGTGAGAATCAAGAGATCTCCTTTGTCTAATTTTATTCTATATGCTGATGAATGGTGGTCATGATATCCTGGTAAGTATCTTCCCCACACAGAATCAATCTTATGCAGTAATTCCTTTTTAGATTTAAATTTTATGGGAAAAGGGAAAGCCGCACTTGCAAGCAAAAGCCCATTTTGTCTTGATAATTGCACATAGCTCGCAGCAAAGTCAGGACACTTTGATTTCAAAGCTAAACGAGATAACTTTGAGAGTTCTAAAGATGGATTTTGAGAAGAACCAAAGTTTCCTTTTTTTATTTGCTCATCAAGAAAATAAGATACTTGTTTTTCTTTTTCTACATCATGTCCTCTAGGATCTACAATTAAAATATGTCCTCTTGGAGATTCATCTGCAAATATTTTTAAGACATCATTACCATATAAAGCTGCAGCTATTCCATATTCTCCAAAATTTACTTTATATCTTTCTTCTTTATGTTTCATTTTATCTAAAAAACAATCAGAAAAAACATATATAAATGTTACTATTATTCAATAAATACATATCACTCTTTTTTAGAAATACCTTCTTTCTCTGTTTTTGGTATTAATTCTCTCAATTTTTTCTCAAGAATATTTTTCTCAGCTCTGATAACTCTTGCAACCTCATCATATCCATGCAATCTTCTTGTAAGTTCACTCAAGATCTCTCCCCATTCATTATTTGTTAAAGTAATATGTTCAGGAGAAATAATTTCAATATGTGCAGGCATATATTTAAACATCAACATAGCAAGATGCATAATTTCTTCAACTTCAACTTCAACCTCTGCAAAACTTGTGTAAAATTCTTTCTGGTCTTTCATTAAGACAGGCTCATTTACTTTCTTATTCTTAACATTCACTCCTTTTTCTTCTCCAATTTTCTTTATAATATTATCTAAAGTTTCAATTAAATATTCAGGAGGTTTCCCAACAATATCAAATATTAACATTGCCTTAATTTTTTTATTTTCTTTATTCATTTTCTTTATCAAATTCAGTTTTATATTTTCTTTTCTTAAATATAAACAAAAATCCAAGCAAAGTGCAAAAAATTACAAAGCCATACTTAGCATAATTTGTCTTATCTAAATTTTCATTATTATCTTCAGTTTTTATATTTTTGGTATTCAATTTTATTACATTTAATTCTATGTTTTTTGATTCATTTGTTTCTTTTTTAATCAAATCTAATTCTTGAGTTCTACCAATCTCTTTTTCACTTTCATTATTATCTTCAATTTCTTCAACATTTTCTTTACCAACACAAGCAAGTCCCTGCTCCTGTATCTTATCTAATATATTTTCACCAATTCCCTTCACATTTATCAAATCATCAACACAATCAAAAGACCTTGAATCAATAACTCTCTGAGCTATAACTCCCTTTCCTCCTAAACCAGTTATCTTCATCATTTCTTCAAGCGAAGCAGAATTAATATCAATCTGTCCATCGTCACACTTTGCAAAAATTCCTGAAATAATTATTAAAACTAAAAACAAAACAAACAACCTCTTCATAAAAAATAAACGAAAAATTAATTTTAAACTCTTTCGTATTTCTTTCCATATTTTTCAGAAAAATCATCATATTCAATCTGACCTCTTTTATTTCCTTTTTTAGCAATCCAAATTTGTGAAAATATTTTATTCTTTAGATACCATGCGCATTTTTGTTTTTCAACTTTTGAAAGAATTCCATTTATTTTAACTTCCACTCCAATAACACTGTATAATTCTCCACTAACATATTTAACTGAAATAAAATCCGGAAAACCAGTTCCAATAGTCATTACTCTTCTAAAAGGATTATATTTTCTTTTTGCAGGAAAAATCTTTCCTTCATCCAAATCAACATTATTAGTCCATTTATCTATAATCCTACCTTTATTCTCCAAATCTTTCCTAACTTGCATTTCAAATCTTCTTCCCCCAGATTTAGATTTTTTCCCTTTTCTTACCTTATCTTTATTTTTTACTTTTGGAATACCTCTTTCATCATAAGAAACTTCATAATTATCTGGATCTCCAGCTTTTTTAATCATATCCATAATCTTTTCTTTATGCTCTTTATCTATTCTTTTCATTAGAATCAACTAATTTAATTACAAATCCCTTGCTTGCAAAGTCCGTCTTTTGTTTGCCCTTGCCCTTTTAATTGCATCAATTAAAATTTCTTCAACTTTTCTTTCCAAAGCTCTCTCAACTTCATCAGCTACACTTGAAATAGAATTTTCTTTATCAAGTTCTTTCACAACTTTTCTTATGTTTGATTTAATAACCAATGCCATAATTATAATTATCCTTTATTCTTTATTAATTTTCCTTAAAACTCTTTTTTCTTTATGTCATTATAGGATAGTAATCTTTATAAATAAATTTCAAGATAAATTTTTATGTTTGAAAACATATTAACAAATGAATTCACATTAATAATATTTATAGGGTTGATTGGAGTATTATTTGCTTTAATCTTAGCAACAAAAATTAAAAACAAACCTATCAAGGATAAAAAAGTAAAAGAGATTTCTTTGTTAATTAAACAAGGAGCTAAAAGTTATCTTGGAAAACAATATAAAATTTTATCTATTGTGGCAATTGTTATAGCAATCTTGCTTTCTTTTTTACTTAATCTTTTTACTGGAATTGCTTTTATTATTGGAGCTATTCTTTCTTCTTTTGCAGGTTATACTGGGATGATGGTTGCAACTTCTGCCAATGCACGAACAACAGAAGATTGCAAAAAAAGTTTGCAAGCTGGATTAAAAACAGCTTTCTCATCAGGAGTGGTGATGGGATTAACAGTTGTTTCTTTAGGATTATTAGGAGTTACAGTTTTATATTTAATTTTTCAAGATTTAGCAATTTTATTTGGTTTTGGTTTTGGTGCATCTTTAATTGCTTTATTCGCTAGAGTAGGAGGAGGAATATATACAAAAGCTGCTGATGTTGGAGCAGATTTAGTAGGAAAAGTTGAAGCAGGAATTCCTGAAGACGACCCTCGAAATCCCGCAACAATTGCAGATAATGTAGGAGACAACGTCGGAGATGTAGCAGGAATGGGAGCAGATTTATTTGAAAGTTATATTCAAAGTATTATTGCAGCAATGACATTAGGAATAATTTTCTTTGCTTCTTCTGGTTCAAATATGGGAGTTTTATTTCCTTTAATGATTGCAGGTTTTGGAATTATTGCTTCAATTATTGGAACTTTTTTTGTAAAAGTCAAAAAAGGAAAAAGTGCACACAAGGCATTGAACAAAGGAATAATAATTAGTGCTTTATTAACAGTTGTATTTTCCTTCTTAATTGTTTATTTCTTTTTAGGTCTAAAAGATATTAATATATTTTATGTTATTCTTATAGGATTGGGAGCAGGTTTAATTATTGGATTTGCAACAGAATATTATACTTCAGATAAAAAGAAACCTGTTAAATCAATTGCTAAAGCATCAGAAACAGGTGCAGCAACAAATGTTATAAAAGGACTTTCAGTAGGAATGATTTCAACTATAATTCCTGTTTTAGTTGTTGTAATCGCGATTATTGCTTCATTCAAATTAGCAGGTTTATTTGGAATTGCAATTGCAGCAGTAGGTATGCTTTCAACTTTAGGAATAACTTTAGCTACAGATACTTATGGCCCTGTTGCAGACAACGCAGCAGGAATTGCAGAAATGTCTGGTTTAGGAAAAGAAGTTAGAGAAAGAGCAGAATCTTTAGATGCAGTAGGAAACACAACCGCTGCAATTGGAAAAGGTTTTGCAATCGGCTCAGCTGCTTTAACAGCCTTAGCATTATTTTCAGTTTATGGGCAAACAACAGGATTAACAACTTTAGATATTTTAAGTCCAGCAGTTCTTTCAGGATTATTTATTGGAGCATTACTTCCTTTTGTATTCTCTGCTCTAACAATGGATGCAGTAGGAAAAGCAGCATTATCAATGGTTAAAGAAGTTAGAATGCAATTCAAAAATAATAAAGATATAATGACTGGAAAAGCAAAACCAGATTATAAACGTCCTATAGAAATTTCAACAAAATCTGCACTAAAACAAATGTTGCTTCCAGGAATAATTGCAGTATTAACTCCAATTTTAGTTGGATTGATTTTAGGAACTTCTGCTCTTGGAGGATTATTAGCAGGAACAACAATTACAGGTTTCTTACTTGCAGTAGTTTTATCAAATGCAGGTGGAGCTTGGGATAATGCAAAGAAATTCATTGAATCAGGACACTTAGGTGGAAAAGGTTCAGATGCTCACAAAGCAGCAGTTATCGGCGACACAGTTGGAGACCCTGCAAAAGACACAAGTGGCCCTTCATTAAATATTTTGATAAAAATAGTTTCAATTGTAGCATTAATCTTTGCTATGATTTTGATATTGTGATTTT
>CAYPBD010000004.1:0-27685 GCA_964408905.1 Candidatus Woesearchaeota archaeon | reverse complement strand
CTAAAGAAACTTTGCCAGCAAGAGATAAAGCAATAAGAAAAGCTAAATTAAATATTTTCAAAGTAAAAAGAGGCTGTTCTGCATTTGATTGTGCTTGTTCAGAGCCTCATACAATTCCTTTCAAAGTTATTGGAAAAACAGGAAGTGTTCAAGTTGTATTGATTCCAGCTCCACAAGGAACTGGATTAGTTGTTGCAGATCAATTGAAAAAAATATTAAAATTTGCAGGAATTAAAGATGTTTATAGTAAAACATTTGGAAAGAAAAGAACAACTTTTAATTTAGTTAAAGCTTGTATTGAAGCTCTTAAAAAAACAAATGTGGAGGGAAGGAAATGAATGAAAAAGCAAAAAGATTAGAGCAATGTTTTGAAGGAATGTATGAATTATACTACATATTTGCAGAATCAAGTAATGATGAAGATAGAATATCTCAATTTGAAGGTCAACTTAGTAAAGCTCTTCTTGATTTAAACATGACTTTGGTAGATATTGCATTTAGTGGGAAGGGAGAATGCCCTGAAGAAGAAAGATATATAGATACTAAAAAATTGGATGAAAAATATGAAGAAAAATTCAAAAAATTAAAAGCAAAATATAACCCTGAATGGATAAAAGAATAGAAACAGATCAAATCAAATGATAGCAATAATACGAATTAAAGGACAAGTAGGATTAAAAAAAGGAATAGTTGAGACTTTAAATAGATTAAGGCTTAGAAGAAAATATGTTTGTGTTGTTTTGGAGAAGCCGACAAAAGAACAATTGGGAATGATAAAAAAAGTAAAAGATTTTGTTGCATTTGGAGAAATTGATGCAGATACTTACAAAGAACTTAAAGAAAAGCGTGGACAAAAAAATAATGAAGGAAAGTTAAAACCTTTTTTTAGATTGCATCCTCCAAGAAAAGGAATTGAAAGCAAGAAACATTTTGGAGTCGGCAAAGGAGTTTTAGGAAATAATAAGGAAAAAATAAATGATTTGATAAGGAGAATGTTGTAAAATGCCAGGAGTAGAATTAAAAAAACCTTTGAAATTAGATGATTTAGAAGTTGGAAAAATATTTGATGAAAATGAATTAATAATTGATAGTGATAAAAAATCAATGACAACTATTAGATCTGATGAAGGATGGGACCCTTCACTAGGAGAATATGATATGAGAATATTTATGTATGATATAATTGCTGACGAAAAAGGAAATATAATAAAAATTAATAATAATGGTTATGGAGAAATTTATCTTAAAGATGAAAACCATGAACAATATAAATCAATGTTGCAAGAATCAAATCTTTGTGGATAGGAAAAAAATTAAAATGATTAAATCAAAAAAAAGAACAAAATCATCTAAAATGCATGGACGAGGAATGGGTAGCCATGGTTGGGGTGCTAGGAAAAAGCACAGAAAGTCAGGACATCGAGGAGGTAAAGGTATGTCTGGTAGTGGAAAAAGAAGTGACCAGAAAAAAACTTTGGTTTTAAAAAAATATGGACACAAGTATTTTGGAAAGCAGGGAATTACAAGCAGAGGAACAAAAAGAGATATAAGACAAAGAATAAATTTACAAACAATTGAATTGAATTTAGAAAAATATGGAAAGCAAACAGGAAATAAATGGGAAATTGATTTAAGTGAATATAAAATTCTTGGAACAGGTGAAGTTAAAGATAAGTTAATTATAAAAGCAAAAGAAGCTTCAAAGTCAGCAATAGAGAAAGTGAAAAATGCAGGTGGGGAGATTTTGCTGAAAAAGAGTGCATAAAATGGATTTGAGAAAAATCTTTAATTTTATTCCAGAGGTTATAAAACCAGAAGAAAAAAAAGTTGATTTTAATACAAAATTAAAATGGACTTTGATAGTTTTGGTTTCATTTTTTGTTCTTTCAAACATTCCTCTTTTTGGTTTATCAAATAATGCACTATCTAGATTTGAATATTTAGCGATGATTCTTGGAACAAATTTTGGAAGTATAATCTCTTTAGGTATTGGACCAATTGTAATGGCTTCTATTATTTTGCAGTTACTTACTGGTGCAGGAATAATAAATATTGATACTTCAACAGAAGAAGGAAAAAAATTATTCCAAGGTATTCAGAAAATATTAGTTTTCTTTTTTATAGTATTTGAAGCAATGGTTTATGTATTAATGCAAGGATTACAGGCTGCTCCTGGTTTTGCTCCTCTCCTTATTATTCAATTAATACTTGGAGGTCTGGCAATTTATTATATGGATGATTTAACAACTAAATGGGGTTTTGGTTCTGGTATTAGTTTATTTATTGGAGCAGGAGTAAGCTGGAGACTCATCACACAAGCATTGCAATTTGTAAATCAACAAGGACAAAATTGTTTATTTAGCTTTGGAGAAACTGCATGTTCTGGAAAAATTTTAGTATTAATTCAATCAATAATCCAGGGACATGAAATAGAAGTGATTTCAGCAACAGCTGCAATTTTAACAACAATTGGAATATTTTTATTGGTAGTTTGGGTACAATCTATGAAAGTTGAGATTCCATTATCATTTGGAAGAATAAGAGGATATGGAGTTAAATGGCCATTATCTTTTTTCTATGCTTCTGTAATTCCTGTTATTATGACTGCTGCTCTTATAGCTATAACTCAACTTTTTGGAGGTCTTCTTGAAAATGCTGCAGCTCCTTGTTTAGAAGGAACATGTTCTGGACTTGCAAAGTTTGCTTCATATTTTGGTTTCTTAGGACATTTTATTGATGGACAGGCTGTTTCTGGATTGGCTTTTTGGATGGGTTCTACTAATTTATTAGAACTAATTATAAGAGGAGGATTCTTACCTAAATATTTGCTTCAGGGATTTACCCACATGTTATTCTTTATGTTTTTTTCTACAATATTTGCTATATTCTGGGTTAAAACTTCTGGCATGGATGCAAAAGCTCAAGCACATAAAATCGCTTCATCTGGATTACAAGTAGCTGGATTTAGGCAAGATGAAAGAATCCTGGAAAGTATTTTAGATAGATATATAATGCCTCTGACAGTTATGGGAGGTCTGGCAATAGGATTGCTTGCTTCACTTACTGATTTGTTAGGAGCCTTAGTTAAAGGAACTGCTATATTATTAGTAATTATGATATTTTTCCAATTCTATCAAAATATTGCAAAACAACATGAAACAGATATGAATCCTGCATTGAGGAAATTCATGGGAAATATTTAATATATTAAATAAGTAATTTTAAAAACTGATTTTGATTGGAATTAAAATGGATGAAGAACCTAAAAAAGTCGAATCTGATAAAGAAATAAAAGAAACTAAAGAATCTCAAGAAATTTCAGAAAAAAAGCCTATTGAAGAACAAAAAAGGGAAACAGAAGTTACAGAGATGGAAGAAATGCAAAAAGAATCAGATAAGAAAGAAAAAGTTGAAAAGACTGAAGAAAAACCTGAAATCATTCCTGAGAATAAAGAAGGTAAAATCGGTTCTATTCTTAAAGGTAAAAATAAAGAAGGAAGTTTTAAACCATTTATTTTTGTAATGCTTGCTTCTTTAGCAATTGCTTTTTTCTGGGATAGTATTCCTTGGATAAAAGAAGGAGTTCATACAGTTCTTGACCCAAGTGCAGGTTTTTTATTAAATTGGAATCTCACTATTGGAATGTTTTTAATTGTCCTTATTATTTCATTAATTACAACATTAGTTCAAAAATATGCAACAGACCAAAAAGCACTTAAGGAATTAAGAAAAGAGCAAAAGATTTTGCAGGAAGAAATGAAAAAATATCGTGAGCATCCTGAGAAAATGGCAGAATTATCAAAAAAACAAATGCAATTTATTCCTAAAACTTTTAAACTCACAAGTAGAGCAATTATGTTTACAGGAATTCCATTTATTTTGTTTTTCAGATGGTTTAATGATTTTTTCACAGCTTTAGGAGACCCTAAATTTTTCGGATTTTTAAGTTGGTTCTGGTTTTATTTAATTGCTACAATGATATTTAGCAGTATTCTTAGGAAACTTTTAAAAGTGGTTTAATTCTGTAATTTTATGGAAGATAATAAAATAGATTTTAATAAATTTGATAAAGGAATATTTTTAGTAAATGTATTGGGGGTCATTTTCGATACTAAAACTAACAAAATCCTAATTGGTAAAAGAGAAAAAGACCCTTATATTTCAAAATTAAGTTGGGGATTTCCTGGAGGTAGACCAGAATATAATGAAGAAATTGAAGAAGCATTAAAGAAAGAAATCAAAAAGAAAACAGGCTTAGATGTTGAAATTTTAAAAGTTATATTTGCAAAAATATATCCTGAAAAGAGAGAATTTTTATCAATTTATTATTTATGTAAGGTTATTGGGGGTCAGGAAAAAGCAGGAGAAAAGTTTGTTGAATTAAAATGGGTTAAACCTGAGGAATTGGAAAATTATTTTACAACATCATTTCACTCAAAATTAAAAGAACTTTTATTAAACTTGAAAAATGGATAAATCACAACAAGAATTGATGTTTAAGTTGAGTATGTTTGAACAGCAGATTAGACAACTTCAGCAACAAATTCAAGCAGTTGAACAGGGAATTGTTGAAATGAATACGTTGAATTTTGGACTTGATGAATTGAAAGGTTCAACTGGAAAAGAGATTATGGCTCCAATTGGCAGAGGTATTTTTGCTAAGGCAAAACTTCTTTCAGAAGAATTAACAGTGGATGTTGGAAAAGGAAATTTTGTTAAAAAAGATATTCCTGATACAAAGAAAATAATTGAAGGACAGATTAAGAAATTAGAAGATATTAAGAAAGAGTTAGAAGATAATTTGCAAAGAGTTGGAGAAGAATTGCAAAAAGTTATGATTGAAGGTCAAAAAGGACAAAACACATTCTTGTGGTGAAAAGTGTGAACATAAAAAATAGTTATTTCATCTTCCTAACAAAATCACTATATCTTTGTAATCCTAATTCAGTTATAATTCCTTTAATATATTTTTTACCAACAAATTCAAAAGCAGGATTTTTTATTTTTATTTTTTTTGGAGCATTGCCCCAAATTTCATTTAATTTTCTTTGTTCAATTGGAACTTTGCTTTTTGTAAATTTCCAGGAATCTGCAATAATATAAACAGGAATCTTTTCATTTTTTGCAATTTGACAAATTACTTCACTTCCAATTTTATTTATAATTCCATTTTTTAATAAAGCATCTGCTCCTAAAAAAACTTTATCAACTTTTTTTGTTCCTTGCTCTTTTGATAAAGCAACACCTAAAGCAGAATCAACAAACATTGTAACTTTTATTCCAGCCTTTTTTAATTGTTTAGCTGTTTTTCTTCCCTGAAATAAAGGACGAGTTTCTGTGTTATATACTTCAAATTTCTTTCCTTTTTTATTTGTATAAATTAAAGCATTAGCAACATTTGTTGAATGACAATGTGTAAAAATTATATCATCTTTTTTTATTAATTTAAGAACAACTTTATTTATCTTTTCTTGTGCATTATCAAAATGTTTTAAAATTTCTTTATAAGATTTTTTTTCTGTTAAATCTAAAACATTTTCCATCATTGGCTCTGTTGGTCTTGAAGACAAAAGTTTTTTCTTTGAAGTTTTTGTTGGAATTAAAAAATAAGCTTTTAGTGCTGCTTTTGCTATATTTCTAGCACCCTGAATTTTAATATCTTTTATTTTTTTCAATATCTTATTAAACCTCTTTTTCTTCGATAACATTAACTAAAATAATTTACGAAACTTTAAAAATTCTCTTTTTTTAATACAAATATGCTTGAATCATTAATCAATCCAAAAAGAGTTGAGAAAGGTCCTTGGAAAATGTTTTTTATTGGGATTTTGTATGCTTCGCTTTCAATTCTGCTTGTGCACTGGTTTTTTAATAGTGATGCAGTTTTGTCTAGATATTCTGGAATGATTGTTGTTACATTTTGTGTAATGTTTTCTATTCCTTTTATGTATTTTATAATTAAACAAGAAGAAAGACAGGATGAACAAGTTGAAGGTTTGTTAAGTGTTTGGAAAATTCACAAAGATGCAATTTATGCTTTTGTATGGCTTTTTCTTGGTTTTATTTTGGCATTTGCATTCTGGTATATGGTTCTTCATAATTCTACATTATTTAATGCACAAATAGAAACATATTGTATGATAAATAATCCTGGAAGTATTGAAGATTGTGTTGCAAAGTATGATTTTCCACAACAAATAAGCTCTACTGGAGCAGCAACAAGTAAAATAAGATTTTTATCAATTATACAAAATAATATTTATGTTATGATTTTTACTTTAATCTTTTCTTTAATTTTTGGAGCAGGAGCTATATTCATTTTAGCATGGAATGCTAGTGTGATCTCTGCAGCAATTAGTATTTTTACAAAATATCAGATGAATCAAATTCCGTTGGGGATTGCAAGATACATGATTCATGGTTTTCCAGAAATTACTGCTTATTTTATTACTGCCTTAGCAGGAGGCATCTTTGGAATTGGAATAATGAGAAATGGTTTTAGAAGCCCCAAATTTCTAAGAGTAATAGAAAATGTAGTAATCCTGCTTTTTGTTGCTATAGTAATTTTGGTGCTTGCTGCAGTAATTGAAGTATATTTTACTCCATTGCTTTTTAATTAATAAAATTTAAAAATCTTAGACAAGACTATATTCTATGGAACCATTACTTTTTATTATTATCTTTGTTAGTTTTTTCTGTACATTTTTGCTTATGCCTTATTGGATAAAAAAGGCAAAAGGAATAGGTTTAATTTGGGAAGATATGAATAAACCAAATAAAGAAAAAAAAGTTGCAGGTTCTGGAGGCATAATTGTTGTTCTTGGAACAATGATTGGGATTTTTCTATATATTGCAATACGTACTTTTTATTTTAAATCAAGTGATGGAATTTTAATTGGTATCTTTGCAGTTTTAAGTTCAATGTTTTTGATAACTGGTGTTGGTTTGCTTGATGATTTATTGGGATGGAAAAGAGGAGGATTGCCTATCTGGGTTAGAACAATTTTAATCTTATGTGCTGCTGTTCCTTTAATGGTTATTAATGCAGGGAACTCTGCAATGATGGGAATTAACCTTGGATTAATATATCCTTTGTTGATTGTTCCTCTAGGAATTCTAGGTGCAACAACTACTTTTAATTTTTTAGCAGGATATAATAGTCTTGAAGCAGGACAAGGAATCTTGATTTTATCTGCATTGGCAATAACAACATGGTTGACTGGAAACAATTGGTTAAGCATAATTGCATTGTGCATGGTTGCATCTTTATTTGCTTTTTATATATTTAATATGAATCCTGCAAAAGTTTTTCCAGGAGATATTTTGACTTATTCTGTTGGAGCTTTAATTGCTGTAATTGCTATTTTAGGAAATATTGAAAAAATTGCTGTATTCTTTTTTATTCCATATATCCTTGAAACAATTTTAAAAATTAGAGGAGGAGTTAAGGGAATACATAATTTTGGTGTTCCAAATAAAGATGGCAGCCTGGAATTAAGATACAAAAAAATTTATAGTTTAACTCATTTGTCTCTTTTTATATTAAAGAAATTTAAAGATAAAGTTTATGAGAGAGAAGTTGTATATTTAATCCATGGATTTCAAATTATTATTATAATTCTTGGATTTTTAATATTCTTTTAACAAACTAAAACTTTTAAAACAAGATTAACTCTTAATGAAATAAAATGAGTGAAGATATAGAAAATAGCGAAATCAAAAAAAGTGAAATTAAAGAGAGTGAAATAAAAAACAGTCAAGTGAAAGATAGCCAAATTAAAGAAAGTCATGTAGAAGATAGCAAAATAACAAATAGTCATATTGAAGGCGAAGAAGTAATAAAAAATAAAAAAATAGGGGGGTCTTTTCAAAAAGAAAATATAAAAAAATATATTTCTCAAACAAGTAATTTCTTAAAGAAAAAAAGAGTGCAAATAATTTTGGTTGTAGTTTTAATTTTGGCGTTAATAATTTTAGGTTCATGGATTAGATTACAAAATCTGCCTTTGCTTAAAGATGTTACAACAGATAAATATATTCCTCTTGCATTAGACCCTTTTTATTTTTTAAGGATGGCTGAGACAACTGTCTCGCAAGGTAGCCTTCCTGTAATTGATATAATGAGATATCCTGCTGCACAACTTGGATTCACTCCTGGAATTACAGATAATGCTATAGTATGGATTTATAAAATTGGAAATATATTTTCAAATATAAGCATACAATTTGCTGATGTAATTTATCCTGTAATATTTTTTATATTAGGATTTATTGTATTCTTTTTTTTATCTTATACACTTACAAAATCAAAAATAGTAGCATTAATAAGTTCAGCTTTTCTTGCAATAATTCCTTCTTATTTATACAGAACAATGGCAGGATTTGCTGATCATGAGGCTATAGGCATGTTTGTGTTCTTTTCGGTATTACTCTGTTATACTATTACATTAAAATTCTTAGATAAAGCAAATTCAGAAAATAAAAATTTCTTATTTAAAATAATATTTTTTGGAATTTTATTAGGATTTTTATCTGCATTAACAGCTGTAAGCTGGGGAGGAATTGTAAAATTTGTTTTTTTAATAATTCCAATAAGTTTTGGACTATTCTGGATTTTCAAATTTAAAAAACCAAAAAGAAAAGACTCAAGATTATTTTATTTTATCTTTTTTTATATTCTATGGATTTTTACAAGTATTCTTTTTGGATTATTATTTAATTTCAGTTTTACAAAAATGATTAATATTGTATTTCTTAGTTCTTCAAGTATTTTCAATGGAATCATATTTTTATTTGTGATTATTGACTTTTTAATTATTAAATTAAAATGGGCATCTGAATTTATAGAAAATAAAAAATTAAAGAAATATAGGATATTGTTAAGTATTGTTTTTGCGGTAATTATTGGACTTCTCTTTTTCTCAATCATGGGGAAAAATATTCTTAATCTAATTTCTCAAACATTCGGAAGATTTTTGCATCCTTTTGGAAGCACCAGAACTGGATTAACTGTATCAGAAAACCAACAACCTTATTTAAAAAATTGGATTAACCAAACAGGAGAGGGATTTTTTTATATTTTTTTAGCAGGATTATATTTATTTGGAATTAAAATTGCAACAAATATAAAGAAAAAGAAAAAACAGATTTTCTTTGGATTATCATGGGTAATTCTAATATCAGGGATTTTATTCAGCAGAATTTCTTCCAGTAGTATATTAAATGGAACTAATCTTATAAGTAAAATATTTTATTTTGGAAGTATTCTTTTATTTTTAATTTATTTTATGAAAATATATTTTGATGAAGATTTTAAATTAAAACCAGAATTAATGATAATTTTTGCCTGGACTATTGTTATGTTAATTGCTGCAAGAGGAGCAATAAGATTCTTTTTTCTTATAACTCCTTTTGCCTGTTTTTCTGCAGGGTTTTTTATTGTAAACCTTGTCAAATATTTTAAAGAAAATAAAGGAGAAGTTTTGAAAGTCATTTTAGGGCTGATTTTAATTCTTACTTTTATTGGAATTATAATGAGTGTTAATACTTTTTTAACTTCTTCAATTACTACGGCTAAATATACCCCTCCTTCTGCAGACACACAATGGCAATATGCAATGCAGTGGGTAAGAGAAAATACAGCAAATGACTCTATTTTTGTTCATTGGTGGGATTATGGTTATTGGGTTCAATATCTTGGAAAACGTCCTACTGTAACAGATGGAGGACATGGAGTAAGTTTTTGGGATCATTTAGTAGGGAGATATGTTCTAACCTCTCAAAAACCAGAAGCTTCTCTAAGTTTTATGAAAACACATAATGTTTCTTATTTACTAATGGATCCAACGGATTTAGGTAAATATGGTGCATATTCAAAAATTGGATCAGGTCCTGAAGGAGATGATAGATATAGTTCAATTCCAGTAATACTCCCAGATCCAAAACAAACACAAGAGACATCTAAAGAAACAACAAGAGTTTATCCTACAGGATTAATTATAGATGAAGATATTATTTATAATGATGATAATGAAGAAATATTCTTACCTGCTGAAAAAGCTGTTTTAATAGGTATAATATTAAAAAATAATGATAATTTTATTGAACAACCAAAAGCTGTTTATCTTTATAACAACCACCAGTATTATATCCCCCTTAGATATTTATTCTTCAAAGGTAAATTGCATGATTTTGAGAAAGGATTAGACTCTGTTATTAAGGTTATTCCTAGTATTAAAGGAACTCAGCAAATGGAAATAGATCACTTTGGAGCAGTTATTTATCTTTCTCCTAAAGTGTCAAAGAGTCTGTTTGCTCAATTATATTTGCTAAATGATGCTTTTAATAATTATCCTACTATTAGACTTGCACATTCTGAGAATCTTTTGATCAATGAAATAATAAAACTTAAAGATTCTAACTTTGAAGAAATATTTTATTGCCCTCCTGGTCTTTCTTATGGTGGACAAATATGTGATGGTTTTGAAGGTCCAATTAAAATATGGAGAGTTGGTTATCCAAGCAATATTATCACAAATGAAGAATTTTTAAGAACTTCTGGGGAATATGCAGAGTTTGATAATCTGACTTTTACTAAATAAAATTAATCATATGGAACAGATAAGAAATATTTTAGAAGAATTGGAGAGAACATATTCAAAGAATATGCCTCAGGAAGGTTACTTATTAAGACACAAAAAAAGATATATTAAGATATATATAAAAATTTCCAATTTACTCAAAAAAGAAGATTCAATTTTAGATATTGGCTGTTCTCCTTGTTTCTTTATGGCGTTTCTTAAGAAAATAGGGTATAATATTGAGGGGATAGATGCTAATCCTGAAAAGGATAAAATTGTAAAAGGGGAAAAATTAAAAATTAATAAAGTAAATATAGAAAAAGAAGCCCTCCCATTTGAGGAAAATACTTTTGATAAAATTCTATTTTTAGATGTTTTTGAGCATTTATATACAAATCCATTATTTGTAATGGATGAAATAAAAAGAGTTCTAAAACCTAATGGATATCTGATTTTTACAACACCAAACGGATATTCTTTAAAAAGAATTTTTAAATTCATAGGAGGAATTGGATGGGGAGAAGATATCTATAAACAATTTTTAAAATTAAAGATAATTGGATATCCTGGGCATATAAGAGAATATTCTGCTTATGAATTAAAGAAATTCTTAAAAAAAAATAATCTTGAAATAGAACATTGCTTATTTTTTGATGCTGGTCATAAAACTGGACAGAAAAAAAATAGGATAATTAAGAAGATCTTGAGTATTATGGGAGAAATTTTATATCCTTTTAGAACTCATATTTTAATTATCGCTAGGAATAAATAATATGATTGACTTTTACTAAATAAAATTTAAAAAGAAACTTATTTCTTTTAGATGATGGATAAAAAAATAGCAATTATAATAGGGACTAAAGCAGAACTTATTAAATGCATGCCAATTATGTTAGAATTGCAAAAACAAAAAAGAGATTATTGGTTTATTCACACGGGGCAACACCCTCTTGGAAAAAATTGTGAAGAGTTAAATGTTAAAAAGCCAGACTTTATCTTAAGTAAAGAACCTGATATAAGCACAAAATTTTGGGGAAAAATAACCCTAAAGACATTTATATGGAATCTTAAAACAATGTTTACAATTAGGAGAATTATAAGAAAACTTAATCCAAAGTATGTCCTATTTCATGGAGATACTATGAATACTGCAATGGCTATTGGGGCTTCTGCGTGGGTGCTAAACCCATTTAAGAAATGGAAAACAGTTCATTTAGAAGCAGGATTAAGAAGTGGCTCATTAAAAGAACCTCTTCCAGAAGAATTTATTAGAAGAGTTGCGGATAGATTTTCAGATATTTTATTAGCAGTTTCTGATTTAACAGAGAATAATTTAAAGAAAAATAAAAAGATTAAAGGTAAAATAATAAAAGTAGGAAATACCATTGTGGATTCTGCTCAGATTATTTATGAATCTAAAAAAAAGAATGTTAAAAAATTACCTCGAGATTATGTTTTAATAAATTTACACAGACATGAAAATCTGAAAAGCAAAAAAAGAATGACCTCTTTAGTAAATATACTTCAGAAAATAAAAATAAATGCTCTTTGGCCTTTACATGATAATACTGAATATTACTTAAAAAAATATGGATTAATGGAAAAAATTAAAGCAATGAAAAATATTAAAATCATGCCTTTGACAGACTATGCTACTTTTATTTTTTTGCTTGCAAACTGCAAATACCTAATTACTGATGGAGGAAGCATTCAGGAAGAAAGTCTGGTTTTTAAAAAACCCTGTTTAATTTTAAGGAACAAGACTGAAAGACAAGAAGGTTTAAGTACAGGAATTAATTTTCTAACAAAGCTTAATATTAATATTGCAAAAAAAGTTATAGAATTAATTGAAAATGATAAATTAAAAATTAAAAAATTCAAGAATCCTTATGGAAAGAAAGGGATTAGTAAAAGAATATGTGAAATTCTCACTTAAAATGTTAAAAAAAATACTTAATTTGATTAAAAGGAATAAAAAAGGATATGAAATAGGGAGAAAAATTTTGTCTTCTAAGAAGATTACTAAAAATAAATTCTATAATAGAATTTATGATAATAAGATTAAAAAAAGGATGCGAGAACTTGAATTCAGGGGGCCAAAAGAAGTTGACATTGGAGTAACAAATTTATGTAATGCTAATTGTATAATGTGTCCTCATAATAAATTAAAAAAGATGGGTACTATGAAAATGAATTTATTCAAAAAAATAATAGATGATTGTGTTGAATGCAATGTTAAAAGCGTATGCCTTTCTTTTTTTGGAGAGCCTTTAATAGATAAAGAACTAATTTCGAAAGTGAAATATGCAAAAAACAAAGGATTAAAAGTTTCATTTTACAGCAATGCTTCTTTATTAACAAAAGAAAAAGCAAGTTCTCTTATTAAAGCTGGACTAGATAGAATTGTTATAAGTTGTGATGGTTTTTATAAAGAAACCTATGAGAAAATAAGAAGAAATTTAAAATTTGATGTTGTTAAAAAAAATATAGAAAATCTCATAAAATTAAAAAAGGAAATTAATTCTAAAACACCAAAAATCACATTAGTCTTTGTTGAATTAACTCAAGGTGAGAAAGAGATAAAAGATTATTATAATTATTGGAAAGAAAAAGTTAATGAAATTCAAAGAATTAATATGAGGAATTGGGCGGGACAAATAAAAGGAGAATCTGAAAAAAGTTTGCATTTTAAAAGTAAAAATAGACTTCCTTGTGCTAATCTCTGGGAAAAACTTACAATAGACTGGGATGGTGATGCAGTATTATGTTGTGATGATTGGAGCCATAGTGTTATCTTGGGCAATCTTAAAAAAGATTCTATTAAAGATATTTGGAATGGAGAAAAATTAAGAGAAATAAGAGAATTTCATAAAAAAAGAGAATTTTATAAGATTCCTTTATGTAAAAATTGTAATAAAAAGTCAGTATGGTGGTTAGTTTGAAATGGGAATTAAAAAGAAAATAAAATTGAGAATAAGAGAAATCTTAGTTTATCTTTTAATAGGAAGATATTTTCAATTAATTGATAAATTGTTATGTAAAATTTCAAGAGGTAATTATTCTGGATGGGTATTGGGAAATCAATTAAGAGCTTTTGATTATGGAAAAACAAAATATATTTCTAAAGAACCATTAATTCTGATTGGAGGATTCCCAAGGAGCGGAACTTCTCTTCTAAGAGCGATACTTGAACAACATTCAGATATTGCTGGTCCTAGTATAGAAATTTTCCCTTTTCAGGAACTTCATGATAAGTGGAGATTAAAAGAAGGTTTTAAATTATCTGATAAAGAAATAAAGAAACTTGAGAAATACAAGAAAGATATGATTCTTTACACTGAAAAAGTTGCGCAGCTGTTTAAGAAAAAAAATAAATCAAAATATGTTTTATTCAAACATCCAAAATATATGATGTTTTCTAAAAAGACATTGAAACATTTTCCTTGTGCTAAATTTATACATATAATACGAAACCCAAAAAATGCAACAATGTCACAAAAATATTGGCTTTTGCCTAAGGGAAGAAAAGAATGGCCTTATGAATGGTGTTGCAGGCAATATGTAACTTATATTAACAGAGGAAGAAAAATTAAAGGAAAATCAAATTATATTGAAGTAAAATATGAAGATTTAATTAATAAACCAGTTGAAACCATAAAAAAAATTACAGATTTTTTAGGATTAAAAAAAATGCCTGAAAAGAGCATTATAAATTATTATAAGAAGAAAAATACAGATAAACATAAAGATCATCCTGGTTTAGCTAAACCCCTAGATAATAAAAGAATAAATAAATGGGAAAAGAAAATGTCTTTAAAAGATAAAAAAATATTCAAAGAGAAATGTGGGCGAATTTATAAAGATTTAGGATACATAAACTTTTAAAAGAAAATATTCATGAACAAAATATGGATAAAAAAAAGACTAAAGTTAAAATTTTAGCAAGTTCTCATCCTCAATTTGATGAAATAATTGATTTACCGCCAGAAGGAATAGAATATGAGGTTGATAGAGTAAAGACAAAATATCATGGATGGATTACAGAGAAAAAGATAGATTTGCATAATAAAATTCTTAAAATACTTCCAATACCCAGAATGACTTCTACAAAAACAAATGGAGATATTGTTCATTCTACAAGAGGAATTATCCAAATATTTCAAAAAAAACCTTGGATTATTGATTGTGAATGCGGTTCTGTTTTTACTAGTTTTAATTGGAAAGCTATGAAAAATCCAATTGTAAGAAAAATAATTATGCATGCATTAAAATCAAAAAACTGCAAAAAGATTTTGCCTCAAAGCAATGCTGCAAAAGAAGATTTGAGAAAGAAAATAGGAAATAAAAATTTTGAAAAAATAAAACATAAAGTTGAAGTTTTATATTTAGCTATGAGACCTAATAAAGAGAAAAAGATTAAAAGAAAAGACAAAAAAATTATTTTATCTTTTGTAGGAATTCATGGATTTTATGGAAAAGGAACCCATGATTTGTTAAAAACTTATGAAAAGTTAACAAAGAAATATAATAATCTTGAACTGAAGATGAAATGTGATGAATTTCCTGAGAAATATAAAAAATACAAAAAATTGCCTGGATTAAAAGTTTTCACAAAATACCTTCCAAAAAAAGAACTTTTTAAAAAATTATATTTGGAATCAGATGTTTTTGTTCTTCCTACTATGAAAGACCATTATGGAGTTGTTTTGCTTGAAGCCATGTCTGCAGGACTTCCTTTAATTGGAACAAATAGTTTTACACTTCCAGAGTTAATTAAGGATGGAAAAAATGGGTTTTTAATTAAAACAAGATATTCTTGGGAGATGTATCCTGATAATTATACTCAAGAAAAAATAAAAGAAGATTTTGAACAAAAACACCCCAAAATAATTAATCAACTTATTGAAAAAATTTCTATTTTAATTGAGAATAAAAAACTTAGAGAAAAAATGGGAAAAGAAAGCAGAAAAATGATAGAAGATGAAAACGGGCAATTTAGCATAAAAAAGAGAAACAGGCAATTAAAAAAAATTTATGAAGAGTGTCTTAATTCTTCTACAAATTAGATAGCTGGAGAAAAACTATATTAATAAATTAGATAAATTATTTGTTATTAAAATGAGGAATATATTATACACTCTAATTTGGTTAAAGAAAGATTTTGATAGAATCTCTATTATGAAAGTCTTGAAATATTATTTGAAAAAAAAATTTGGTTTGTTGAATAATAAAAAAGTATTTTCAATAAATTTTAAGTATAAGGGGAAAAAAGTAAAATTAAAGCTTAGAGAGAATAATGATGATTTTGCAATTGTACGAGAAGTTTTTTTGTTTGAAGCTTATAGAACTCCAAGCAAAGAAAAATTAAAAATCATCTTTGATTGCGGATCTCATATTGGATCTTCTGCTACATACTTTTACCTATTAAATCCTGAAAGCGAAATATTTTGTTTTGAACCAGATGATAGCTCTAGAGAATTATTAAAAAAAAATATTAAATTAAATGAAATTCCTGCAAGAATATTTCCTTTAGCAATTTCTGATAAAAAGAAAACTGTTAAATTTAATTTTAATGAAAAAAATCCTGCTTATTCATCTATCTCTCAGAAAGGTGTTGAAGTTCAAGCAGATTCTGTTTCAAATTTATTGAAATTTCTTAAGATAAAAAAGATAGATCTAATTAAAATGGATATTGAAGGGGAAGAGATAAATGCTCTGAAAGGAATGAAAAAGAATCAAACAAAAATATTTATTTGTGAAACGCATTTAGGAAGATATAATTTTTTAGATTTAGAAAAAACATTGGGGAAAATCAATTTAAAAATTCTTCCTCCAATGAATCATTGGAAAAAATTAAATAAAGATATTGAATATCCTATTGCTATTGGAACTTTAAAATGAAGAAAATCTCAGTTATTTCTACTGTTTTAAATGAAGAAAGCAATATCCAGAGATTTGTTGAGTCAATAATAAATCAGACAAGAAAACCTGAAGAGATTATTGTTGTTGATGGAGGTTCTAAAGATAAAACTTTTGAAATATTAAAAAAATTCGCAAGAAAATATAATCAGATAAAAGTTTTTCAGCAAAAAGGAATTAATATTTCTGAAGGAAGAAATTTTGCAATTTCAAAAGCAAAAAATAATGTGATTGTAGGATGTGATGCTGGAACAGAATATAAACAAAACTGGATTGAGGAGCTTTTGAAGAATTTTAATAGTAAAATTAGTTTTGGACAGACAATTGCTTTTGGAGATAATGAGTTTCAAAAAATACTTGCTAGGAAAATGAAACAAAGATTTGGCTCTTCAAGAAATATTATTTTTATGAAAAAAATTTGGAAAGAAGTTGGAGGATATCCTGAAGATTTAGATATTGCAGAGGATACAATTTTTAATGAAAAGATAAAACAAAGAGGATATGATATTAAAGAAATAAAAAGTGCAATTGGATATTGGAAAGTAAGAGAAGATATAAAAAAAGTTAGAATTCAATTTTATAATTATGGATTTTGGGATGCCTTGGCATATAAAAAATATAAATTGCTTCCTATTAAACATAAAATTGCTGTTATTGGATTGATATTTTTATTGCCTTTCTATCCTGTTTTATGGATATTCTCAAGAATGTCTGTTTCAAATAAAATTGAATTTGCAAAAAGATTTTCTTATTTGAAAGGATTTTTAAAAGGATTTTTAAAAGGTTTTTTTGTTAGATTAAGATGAAGTCTATAGCACTTATATTTACAAAAAGTAAAGAAAAAACAGGGCAAGGGAGTGCATTACAAAGACCTAGCCTCCCGATTCCAATTGTATGTCTTGCTACATATTTAAAAAATAAAAAAGTTCCGATATATATTTTAGATGAACAAATAGAGAATATTAAAATAAAATTAGACAAAATAATTGATAAAATAGATATTATTGGTTTTAGTGTTATGACAATGCAAGTATCAAGATGTTTGGAGTTAAGTGATTACATAAAAAAACATTATCCGGATAAGAAAATTATTTGGGGGGGTATGCATCCTTCCTTATTACCTGAGCAAACAATCTCAGATAACTCAATTGATTATGTATGTCAAAGAGAAGGTGAAAGATGTTTATATGAATTAGCCAAAGGAAAGGATATTTCCAAGATAAAAAATTTAGTATATATTAAGAAAAGGAAGATACAAAAAAATGAAATTGATAAATTCATCGAACCAGATAAATACTCTCCTCCGGCATGGGAGATGTTTGACATGGAAAAATATATTTATGAATACCAACTTGGGGGCATTTCAGCAGGGAAATCTTTACCAATAATAACTGGAAGAGGTTGTATTTTTAATTGTGCTTTTTGTGTTAATACTGTTCTGGGGCATTGTCATAGACCTTTGTCTCCAAAAAAAATACTAGAAGAAATAAAGATGCTTAATAAAAAATATGGAATAAAACATATTTACATTAATGATGATTGTTTTGACACTAATTTGAAAAGATTTGAAGAATTTTGTAATTTAATGATAAAAGAAAACCTAAAGGTCACATGGGATTGCACTGCAAGAGCTGGATTTCATTGGACAGATGAGCGAATGGGATTAGCTAAAAAAGCAGGATGTATTGCTTTTGCTTGCGGGACTGAGTCAGGATCATCAAGGATATTGAAAATGATTCATAAACCCATAACCCCGGAATCAATAATACATACTGCAAAACAATGCACTAAGTTTGGAATATCTTTAATTTCTTCTTGGATTAGTGGACTTCCTTCTGAAACAGATGAAGAATTAAAACAAACAGTTAATTTATTAAAAAAAGTAACAAAAATTTGTCCTTCTTGCTCTATTCATGGACCTCAACCTTTTAAACCCTATCCTAATACTGAACTATACTTTGAAGCAGTAAAACAAGGATTTAAAGAACCAAAAACATTAAGAGAATGGGCTGAAAAAAGCGATAGAGGGTATATTCAAGATGCAACACTTCCATGGATAAAAAAACCAAAAAAATTAAGGGCCATAGAATTTTATTCTATGAATGCTTTCAAAGATCCAAAAAATTTACTTCACAAGATATTCATAAAAATATGCAGATTAAGATTAAAATATAATTTCTATTCATTAAGGTTAGAAATATATTTAGTAAGAGCATATGCAAGTAAATTAAAATAAATTGGATATTCCTAAGATAAAAATATTTTAACTTAATAACTTTTTTAAATTAATTTTTAATTTTAATATTATGAGAATATTGGTATTGTTTAAGAAATGGGAAGGAGGGGTTGGAACAGTAATGAAAAGTATAAAAAAAGAATTAGAAAAAAGAGGGCATGAGATAGAATTTATTTCAAGACAAAATGATCTTAAAAAAAACTCTTTTTTTAAATCTATATTTTCATTAAGAAAAATAGTAAAAGAAAAAGAGAAGAAAATAAATTATGAGATAATTTATACTCAAGATTGGAGTTTGGCTTTTCCATTGTTATTTCCTAAACCTCTTTTTAAGAAAAAACATTTTTGTTGTTTTCATGGAAAACAACCTTGGTTTTTTTCAAGTATTATGCAAAAAATTGTTGGAAATCTTCTAGGAAATAAATTAATTGTTGTGGGTGACTCTCTCAAAAAAAAGTTTCCAAAATCTAATTTAGTTTATAACGGGGTGGATATAAAACAATTTCATAATTTAAGAAATGAAAGAAAATATTTTGGATGGATTAAAAAGGATTACGATTTAAAAAAAGAAGGAGCAGTAAGAAAAATGGCAAAAAAATATAATCTTCCATTTATAATTGCAGAAGATATTCCTTTTGAAAAAATGAATGAATGGTACAACTCCCTAAAGATTTTTGCAAGCTTCCCTCCAAAATACACGGGATTTAACATGAGTTGGCTTGAGGCAAAAGCAGCAGGAGTTCCAATTATTTTAGGAAACGGAAATGGAATAGATGTTTCAAGAATACAAAAATTAAAAAAGATTCCAAATGAATTTATGTGGGAATGTCATGTTAGAAAATTATTAAACATCTTTAAAAAAGAGCCAATCTTAATAAACATATAGAATGAAGGCAAAAATTCAAGAATCAAATTCTGCTATGGGATTAAAAGAATATATTTTTTTAAAATACCTTAGAGGTTGCAAAAATCAAAAAATAGCTGATTTGGGTTGTGGGAAAGGAGAGCTCTCAATAATGTTAAAAAAGAACAATGCAGTATGCTCGGTTGATATTCACAAACATGTAGAAGATATTAATTATTTAATTGCTAATTTAAATAAAAGATTCCCTTTAGAAGATAATTCCATTGATCTATGTCTTTCACTTGAATTAATAGAACATCTTGAAAATCCTAGGCATTTTTTAAGGGAGTGTAAAAGAATATTAAAAAAAGAGGGGGAAATTATCATTACAACTCCTGAATTAACTCACCCTAAAGCTAGATTAAAATTTTTATTGAAGGGGGTAGTTTACGGATTTGATAAAAAAGATTATAATCTTTCAGGACACATAACTCCTATCTTTGATTATGATTTCATAAGGATTGCAAAAGAACTTAATTTAAAGATAATTTTTATGAGAAAATACAAGGAAACACTCATAGTAAAATTAAAAAATGAAACTTAAAAAAAAATTTCTGAATTTGGGAATAACAAATAGGAACTTTGGGAAAAAAGTTGTCCATGTAGAGGCCCCTCATTTATTTGGGAGGAGACTAAAAAAACATTTATCAAAATATAAATCAAAATGTTACTGTCTCACTCCCATTAACCAAGAATATATTAATTCATTTTTTGGAGGAAGAATATCTAAAAAAGATTTTGATAAATTTTTTAAAGAATATTACTTATCTTTAAAAAATTTAGGAATAAATTTGCAATTACATGTTCATCTATCTATGTTTCCAAAAGTCTTGCCTTACAATAAAAAGAAAAAGATGATCCAAGAAGCATATGAATTTTTTGTGAGAGAATTGGAAATAAAACCAAAAGAGATTGTTTTTGGGTGGTATGCTTCTGATAAAGACTCTGAAGAAATTGCAAGAAAATTGGGGTTAAAAATAAGGAAGGAACATTTGCATTTCTATGATTGGTGGCTGAAATGAAAAAAAGGGAAGACTCCACAAAACCGAATGCATTTTTAATTGGTTTTCCTAGATGCGGAAGCACTTATTTAGCAGGGCTATTGAGACAACATCCTGAAATAAATATTCCTGAACAAAAAGAAATAAATTATCTAAATCATTCTCCAAATTCATTAAGATATATTCATTATAAAAGTCCTGAAAGGATATATCCTTTTTTATGGTATTGTTCTCTTTTTACAAATAAAAAAATTAGAATGGACTGCAGTATTAAAGCCATATATGATGATGGTGCTCCTGAACGAATATATCGAAAATTAGGAAATATTCCAATTATAATTGTAATTAGAGAAGATAAAGAAAATTTTCTTAGATCATTATTCAAAATTATGAAAATACATAGAGATTTAAAAAAAGACTTGACTTATGAAAAGTTTAAAAAGAAATTTTCTAAACTAATTAATAATTATGTTGATTTTAAGAAACATATTAAAAGATTCAAGAAGCTTTTTTCAAAAGTCTTAATTGTAAACATAATAGAACATGATTCAAAAAAAGAAATTTTAAAGGTATTAAAATTTCTTGGATTAAAAAAAATTAGGTTTAATTTTAATTTGCCTAAGAACACCCAAAATAATTTTTCTTTTGTTTCAAATTTTAGTTATTATAAAAGAAAAATATTTATGGGAATTCCAATAATTTCTACTTTTCTTCAAAAAATTGTTGAAATTATAAAATATAAAATTTGCGGAAAAAATAATGGGATTGTAACATCAGATATATGGATATCTAAATAATTCAAAATGTTCAGAAAAACTCAAAAAAAAGCTGAATTCAAGCTAGAGAATGCTAATTTCAATAATTTTAAGTTAGAAAAAAAAGAATTCCATGTTGTCCCTTTGGGAAGTTCAATCTGCTTTGCCAATTTGTCAAACAAAAATGCAAAAGAATTCTTAAAAAGGAAATTAGAAGTCTATACCAACATAAAAAAGAGATTTATCAAATTACTTTTGAGATTAAGATTGTTTCCAAAAAAAGAACTAAATTCTCCAAAAGGGATTGACATATTAATGTTTGGAAATAGGATCAAATTATTTGATTTCAACAAAAGAGAGATTCAAACAATAAAAGAAAACTCTAAAGAAGTTATTAAAAGGGGCCCTTTCAAAAAATACTTAAATATGCCAAAAATTCTTCTTTCAAAGAAGAATTTGTTTAAAGAAAGATTGATCTCTCCTTGTGAAGATGTGGATCAGAAAGATATTTTGGATGCATTCAAAAATCTTATTGTAGGATATAAAAGGTATCAAAAAATAACAACAATTAAAAAATTAATTTCATCAAAAGAAGAAAGAGGTTTTAAATATATAAAATTAAACAATTTTTCTCCTAAAAAACAAAAAACAAAAATCCTTTGTTCAAAAGTCCATGGAGATTTTTGGAAAGGCAATTTATTAAAAGCAAACTCAAATATATTATTCATAGATTTTGATAACTCAGGAGATGGATTGGTTGTTGAAGATTTATTTAGATATTTTTTAACCTCAAAAATTTATGCGAATTCTTTTAACAAAAGATTAATGTCACAAATGTGTTTGTTATTGATGAAATCATTAAATTTGGAAAAAAAAGAATTGATCTCCCAGATCAAATTGGAGAGTTATATAACTGCCTTGAATAAAGATAAAAAAATAAAAAAAAATATTATTAAAACAAAAAATATTTTTTTAAAAGTCATTAATTCCTCATAATCATCTAAGAAAAAATTTATTGTTTAAATGTTTTGTTATTTCTTTCAACGTTGTCATTTCGTCAGAAGATTTAACTTTTATGAATGGTGCAAAAGATTTCATCTCTCTTTCAAACTTGCTCATTTGTTCTCTCAATATAGACACATTGCGTTCACCTTTTCGTTTATATATTACTTCTGGTTTTTCATATAAATAAAAAGTAAAATCGGGTTTTGGAAGAAATTTTAAAAGAATTTTTGTTAAAAAATCTAATTGAGACTGAAATAAAATATCATAAAAGTATCTATCAAAAATTATAATTTTTATATTGTTTTTTCTAGCATATTTCTTTGCACCAGAATATCTAAGCAATATATCTATTGATCTAAAAATATTTCTCAAAGGAGCTTTTTTTAAATAATTTGTATCTATTGCATTTCCTCTCAAAGTGGCATTGTGTTTTTTGTGTTTAAACAAATTATAAAATTTTCCAAAGATTCTTCCAAAAAAAGTTCTTTTATGATAAATTCCCAAATCAAATTTTTCTGCTTTAATGTTGTTTTTTTTAAGAAAATTTCTTAAATTTGAGATAGAAGTTGTTTTTCCGCTTCCATCTACTCCCAGAAACACAATTGAAATAAAAGACTTTTTATCTTTTATAAGATTAATTCTGTTTCTTATAAGAATGAAAGGCAATATCATTTTCTGAATGAAATTAGCTTTTGAAAAAATAATCTTCCATTTTAATGACTTTAATTTAGAATAATCTTTATGCTTCAAACTTAAAAAAATTAAATTTCCAAGATTCTCACTAAATTCTTTAATTAATAATGATCTGCAAATTTCTTTTTCGATTGAGTTCATTTTGTTCCATTCTTTTTCAAATTTTGATATTCTTTTTTCAAAAATTCCATTTTTATTTACAATAAGATGTAGAATTAAAGCTAAATTTTTTATTACCTTTTTTGAATAATTTTTATCAAAAAAATATTTCTCATCAAAGAATATTATATGATTGTAATTTAAACCTCCTACTTGTAAATCAATCATTTCCGGTTTTGGAAGAAACTTCTTCAAACCTGTGTGAAAAAAGTTAGTTCTACATTCAATAAATCCTTTTGAAATAAAAAATTTCTTTACTTTTTCTAAATTAGATTTTTTAACCAAAATATCAATATCTTTTCCTTTTCTTAAAACAAAAAAGTTTTTATTCATTTTTCAATCTCTTGTTTAATTTTTTTGCATAATTATAAATTTCGATATCCAAGGGATTTTCTTCATATATCCTTTGTCTAATTTTTTCATTCAAAGTAAATTTTCTTTGGGAGGGTTTTGAATTCCCAAGAATGAAATCTTCTTTCCAGCTCTCTTTTTTATCTGCAACTCTCATATTCTTCCAATTTGTAGAAATTCCAATATGATTGCATATAAATCTCAGATCATCGTCAAGATTTTCAGTAATTCCAACAAACCAACAATTATTAAGAAGTTTTTTTGCAGTTTTTATTTTTCTTTTTTCAAAAATGTTGGTTTGAATTGTTTTTAATGCTTGAACAAACCTCTTCCAAGAAGAGGCTGTATGAATATATTTTAAAACATCTCTAGAAGACCCTGAAAATTTTATTAATTTTCTTGGTTTAAATCTTTTACTGAAAAATCTAGTCATTTCATTTTTTGGATAGTTTGCATACCATTCTTCAAAAAATATCTCTTTCTCTGAACTTTCTGCACTAATATAGTGATTATATTGTGAAACCAATCTTTCTGCAGGATCTCTTAAAAAAGTGATATATCTATAATTTTTATTTGGAATTATTTTATGTATCCCATAGTAAACTTGATGGCCAACAATTGCCCTTATTTTTTGTTTTTCCTTCCTTGATAGTTTATTAAATTCTAACTGATTCTTTCTTGGGCCAAGATGTAAAAGGCGATTTCTTAGTTCTTTTGCCAGATGCACATTAAAAGTGGTCCCACCAGTCTTATGAAGATGAATAAACACCCAGACAATATTCTTTTTTTTCATTTTATAAATTCTATAATATTTGTAGAATAAAATTTGATTATTTAAGCTTTTCCTCACAAATTCTATTCAGTTTCGATCAAATTGAAATGCTTTTAATTTCTAGCCCAATTTCATTCATTCAATGATGATGGATCCTTTGGGGCTTTTAATTTATCCTTGAAAAAATCTGTTTTTTGTTCTTTAATATTAGTATTAGCTCTCCTAACTTCAAATTGTTTGGATTCTTTAAAAGATTTGCTTTCAGTTCCCTTTTTGGAAAAAATAAGCCCAAAAAGAATAAAATAATTACTTAAAATACTTGCAATTGTTACTCCAAATACAGCAGATAATTGTCCTATTGGAAGAAGAATTGTAATAAATAAAAAATTTAACCCTAAATTCAAAAATGTTGCTATTAATAAAAATTTTGCTATTAATTTAGGCTGACCTATAGAAACATAATACATTTTATATATATCTAATAAAGGTGCAGAAATTAAGATTAAAGAAAAAAGCCTCAATATGTTAATTGCAGGACTATAATCAGTTCCGTAAATAATATTTACAATTAAAGGGGCTGTTAATAAAATTATAATTGCCAAAGGAAATGATAAAAGTAAAGTTAATTTGATTGTTTTTCTTAGAGCTCTTTTAATTCTTTTTCCTTTTAGTTTACTAAAGATAGGAAGTAAAGCTGTGGAGAATCCTATTAAAGGGAGTATTGCAGAGACTAAACTAAATCCTGCTTTATAATATCCAATGAACTCTGCTGATACAAATCTTCCCAATATAATCATATCAATATATGAAAAGAACATTCCAGATAAGACTGTGATTGAAAGGGCTTTTAGAAAATTGTTTATTTCTTTCTTTTTTTCTTTAGACAGTGTTACTTTGTCAGATTTGCCAAAATTCACTCTTTTTTTTACAGTAAAAAATAAAAAAATGAAATTTATAAGATAGGCAAGTGCAAGCCCAATAATTATTATAAAAAGTATAAATTCTGTAGATGTACTCTGCTTCAAAAAGAAGATTATAAGTGCTGGAACCAATACAATCCTAAAGATCTGCAGAATTAGTTCTTTATGAAATACTCCTTTGAAATAATCTTTTGCTTGTAAAAGAGATATCATGAAAGAAGAAATTCTTAAGAAAATGATATACAATCCTCCTGCAAGCAATGCAAGAAGAATAGGTTTTTGATAATATTGTTCTGCAATAAACTTTGCAGATATGACTAAAACTACGATAGAACATAAAAGCAAAACTGCCATAATTTTTCCAAAATGATATGCCAAAGCTTTAGCATATTTATTTTTACCCTGTCCAAATGCTTTTGAAAGATAACGAATTATCGCATCATAAATTCCAATATTAGAAAATAAAGAAAAAAGAACAATTGTAGATAAAGCTAAATTATATAATCCAAATAATTCAGGCATTAAGATTCTTGCGAGAATAATTGTAAAAATTAAAGATCCAATTTTTCTTGTTAATGCTGCAAGAGTTTGATAAAAATTATTTTTAATTGCCAGACCTTTATTTCCAGTAAAATCTCTATTTTTAATTTTTTTAAAAATTGATAATAAATCTTTCCATTGTTCATTTAAAACCATATTAATATTTTTGTTTTTCCAGAAATTTTTTTATTAATTTGTCTAAATTATATCTCTCTAAAATAGTTTTTCTTGCTCTATTGCTGACTTTTTTATCTTTAAGTGCTTTTCTAATTTTACATTCTAAACTTGTTGTGTTATTTTCTTTTATTAAAAAACCATCTATTTTATCACTAATAATTTCTTCTATTTCAGGAATTTTAGTTGAGAGAATTGGCACCCCACAAGACATAGACTCTAAAATCATCAAAGGGGGTGAAGCAGATTTGATGAACTCTTTTTTAGACTGCAAATCAACACATAAATCTGCTTTGTTGAATATCTTGGAAACATTTTTTTCATATCCTATAAATTCAACATTAATTTTGAAATTTTTAAAATTAATAAAAGTTTTTCCTTTTCTTTCTTTGTTCAAAAGCAATAGCAATGGCTGATCTTTAGAAATATTTTCTACAGCTTTAAATAAACTTTCTGTTGGAGGTCTCATGCAGAGTATTATCTTCTTTTTATTTTGGGTTTTTTTTAGAGGAGAAAATTTTTTTGTATCTATTCCATAAGGAAGATATTCTATATTTTTTAAATCTTTTTTTAATAAATTGCATATTGTTTTAGAACTTACAAGAACTTTATTTGCAAGAGATAACGCAAGGATATTTCTACTTTTATTATTATATTTTTTGGAAAAAGGGCAACCAAATAAATTAAATATAATAGGTTTTCTAATAAAATATTTTAAATAAAACATAAAAGAAACTGGACGAGATCCTTTAGCAAAAATATTAATTGTATCTATCTTTTCTTTATTTATAATTTTCTTTAAAAGATATAAAAGGTGTAATGAATTTGTCCATCTATAAAATTTAATACCCTCATAAGTCTCAAATTTTTTGGATAGAGTCTTATTTTTATTTCTTCTCCGAGTAATAATAACTACGTTGTGACCTTCCTCTTTGAGTTTCTTAGCATAAGACAATGCAATGTTTCTTGTGCCTTCTCCTTTGTCAATAGGATTTAATCTTCCTCCTTCAAAAAGGATATTCATTTTCTTACCTCAATAAACAACATATGAAAAAAATTTTTAGAGAAAAAAATATTTAATTTATTTGATATATTAAATAAACTATATAAGAAATCATTTTTTATAGGGATATCATTAAGTTTATTTATTTTGTAATTTTTGCCTTTTAAAAGATCTTTAATATCATTTACATTTAATTTATAAATTCCTTTTGTATCTTTCTTGGGTTTTACTTTTTGATAAATAAAATCGGAATTTAATATATCAAATAAAATTATTCCTCCTTTTTTTGTTACTCTGAACATCTCAGAAATTATTTGTTTTTGTTCTTTTTTTGGTAAATGCCATAGAAGATGAAAAGTATATGTTAAATCAAAATTTTCATCTGGGAAAGGTAATTTTTCAGCATCCTCATTTATTATACACACCTTTTTGCCTAATTTTTTTGCTCTTTCTTTTAATTTTACAGACATTGCTACAGAAGTATCAATACCAAAATATTCTATATTTTTTTTTGAACTAAAAATATTTTGTAAAAATCTACCTGTTCCACAAGCGACATCTAAGATTTTCAGATTTTGTCTGGGGATTTTATTAATACTCTTTAATAAAATTCTGGACTCTATCTTATGTTTATATTTCTGAAAAGCATATTTAGATCTATTTTTATCAAAAA
>CAYPBD010000003.1:19196-29937 GCA_964408905.1 Candidatus Woesearchaeota archaeon | reverse complement strand
ATGAAAGAACCAACACACGAGGAATGGCTTAGAAAATTAATTGAGGAAGGATTTCCTAAAGAGAATATTTTATTAGTTGGGGTGAGAAATATGTGGAAAGATGAAATAAAATTTGTTAAGGAAAAAGGTATTCAACAAATTCCTATTAATTCTATTATTGAAGATATTGATAATATTGCAGATACTATAATGGAATTTTCAAATAATAAGGAAGTCTATGTTTCAATTGATATTGATGTAATTGACCCTGCTTTTGCACCCGCGACTGGTTATCCTGAAGTTGGAGGATTGACTTCAAGGCAGTTTTTGTATTTGATTCAAAGGATAAATAAAATGAAAAATTTGAGAGCAGTTGATATTGTGGAAATAAATTCTGAAAATGATAAAGAGTTTGGAATGATTACAACAAAATTAGGTGCTAAGATTTTAGCAGAACTGATTTAAAATGAGAACTTTTATTTCAATTGAAATTCCTACTAGTATTAAAAAAGAAATTGAAAAAATTCAAAAGCATCTTCCTGAATTTAATGGTAAAAAGATTGAACTAAAAAATTTGCATTTGACTCTGAAGTTTTTAGGAGAAATTTCTAAAGAAAAAGTTGGGCAAGTTAAAGAGAAATTAATTAAAGTTAAATTTGATTCTTTTAAAACAGAGATTAATTCTTTAGGTATTTTTTCTGAGAAGTTTATTAGAATTATTTGGTTACATTTGAAAAATTGTGAGGAACTACAAAAAGAAATTGATGCAAAATTGGAAGACTTATTTGAAAAAGAAAATAGATTTATGAGTCATTTAACAATTGCGAGAGTTAAGAAAATTAAAGACAAGAAAAGATTTCTAAGTGAATTAAAAAAGATAAAAATAAAGCCAATAAAATTTAGGATTAGTTCTTTTTATTTGATGGAGTCTAAACTTTCTGAGCAAGGACCAAAATATTCTGTTATTGGAAAATATATACTAAAATAAAGAATTATTTAAAAAAGAAAAAGGATTGATTTTATTTTAATGGGAAAAGAATTCAAAGGAAAAGATATAATTTCTATTAATAATTTAAAGCGTAATGAGATAGATCTTATTCTTGATGTTGCTAATGAAATTGAAAAAAATCCCCACAAGTATGAAAATTGTTTGAATAGAAAAATAATGATCCCTCTTTTTTTTGAGCCAAGTACAAGAACTAAAATGAGTTTTCAGATGGCTATGATGCAAATGGGAGGAAATATAATTGATTTTAATCCTGATTTAAGTTCTAGAAAAAAAGGAGAAACTTTAAGAGATACTTCGCGTATGGTGAATGGTTATAATCCTAATGTTGTTATAATTAGACATAACAAAGATGGTTCTGCTCAACTTGTTGCAGATGTTATTTCTTGTCCTGTAATAAATGCTGGAGATGGTCAAAATCAACATCCAACTCAGACTTTACTTGATTTATATACAATTAAAGAATTAAGAGGAAAAATAGATGGAACAAAAATAATTATGGCAGGGGATTTAAAATATGGCAGAACAGTTCATTCTCTTTTAACTGCTCTTAATTTATATAAAGATTGTAATGTTACATTTATTTCTCCGAAAGAATTAAGGATGCCGTCTGATTTTATTAAAGATGCTAACAATGTTAAAATAGAAGAAAGAGATTTAAGTGATTTAGAAAAAAGTTTGAGAGATGTTGATATTATTTATATGACGAGAATACAAAGGGAGAGATTTCCTAAAGGGTTTGAAGGAGATGATTTGTATGAAAAAATATCTCGCAAATATTGTTTGACTTTAGATATGTTGGAAAATTCAGGAAATTCTCATATAAAAATTATGCATCCTCTTCCTAAAATAACTGAAGTTGATAAAAAAGTTGATGATTCAAAATATGCCTCTTTTTGGAAACAAGCTGAAAATGGTTTGTATGTTAGAAAATCTTTATTATATTTAGTCACAGGGGGCAAAAATGAGGAATAATCAAATAATTGGATATATAGAAAATGGAATTGTAATAGACCATATTCCTTATGGAAATGTTTGGAAAATTGTAAATATTTTAAATATAGACCAAGAACAAAATGGTAGAGTTTCTATAGGGGAGGGTTATGAAACTAAGAAAACAAATAGAAAAAAAGGGATTTTAAAAATAGAGCATGGAAAATTAAACAACCATCAATTAAATTTAGTGGCTTTAGTTGCTCCTGATGTTACAATTAGTATTATTGAAAATGGGAAAGTTAAAGAAAAAAGAAAAGCAGAAATTCCTGAAAAATTAGAAGGGTTAGTTTATTGTGCAAATCCAAATTGTGTTACTAATGATTCTTCTGAAAAAGAAATTCCAGTTATTTATTATAAAGATAAAAAATTTACTTGTCATTATTGTAATCATGATTTTTCAAGAGATGAAGCTAAATTAATTTAATAATTTTCTTCTAATAATCTGAAAACTTCTGATTTTTTCCCAATAATTTTGTTTAATTCTTCTAAAGGTGAATTTATTATATTTTTTATTGTCTTGAATTCGTTTAAAAGTTTTTTTGCTGTTTTTGGACCTATTCCCTGAAAACTTTCAAGAACAAATTGCATTCTTTCTTTTTGGTTTAAATTTCTTTTTGAGACATTAAGTGAAACTTCTTTGGGTTTTCGTTTAAGTATAACTGAAATAAATTTTGCAGTGTCTTCTGTATTTTTTGTAAAAATAATTGGGATTTTATGATTTAACACAATTGATATTAAGAAACCTCTAATTGAATTTGGGTGCATTCCTATTTTTTCTTTAAAATATTCTTCTGTGTATAAGTCCTGTTCATCAATTCCTTCTACAATAAGGAGTGGTCTTTTGTATTGTTTTAATTCATCAAGTTGTTTAGGAAGTCTTTTATTTATCATAGAAGAAATAAAATCTGAAACTGTTTTTCTTTCTATTACTACATCTCTAACAATGTAATCTCCTACTTTCAAGTCTTTAAATTCAATTTCAAAACCCATGTCCTTAAGTTCAGATGGGACAAGGCAATTTTTTTCATGATTGTCAATTATAACTTTTTGTTTTTTCTTTTCTATTTTTTTATTTTTCTTTTTTGAAAAAATATTAAATATAGTTTTTGTATTTATTTTTTTCATATTAATTTTTTTTGATAATCTGGTTTAATTCCATTTGATATTTCTTTTTTTATTTTTTGTATAGTTTTATGCATTTTTTTTTCTTTTGCATTTGCTATATAATAAAAGGTTTCATCTCTTGTTTTTTTTGTAATTAACATTATTAATTTGCCTTTCATAAGTCTTGCTGTTCTTCCACTTCTCTGAATTTTTCTTATTGCTGACGGTACTGCTTCATAGAAAATAACTGCATTAACTTCTGGAATATCCAATCCCTCTTCTGCAATACAAGTGGCACATAAAATATTTATTTCTCCAGAAGAAAATTGGTTTATTATTTGTTTTTGTTCTTTTTGGCTTAATCCAGTATTGTTCTTTTTGGCTTGTCCAACAAAAACTTTAGATATTATTCCTTTAATTTCATTAAGTTTGTTTGATATTGCTACTGCAGTATCTCTGAATTGAGTAAAAATAATAATTTTAATTTTTTGATTATTTAATTTTTCTTTTTTTATAATATCAATAAGTTTTTGAATTTTTGGATGTTCGGTATTTTTTATTAAAAGTTCATTGCTCCTCATAAAAACAAAATTAAATTCTGGTTTTGCTACAAGTTTTATAACTCCTTTGCTTTTCTTTTGTCTTGCCTGATCAAATAAATTTTTTAAGTATTTGTTAAAACTCATTAATGTCTGTGTTTCTAAAAGTTCTAATGCATGCTGTATTTTTATTGCCTGAGCACATAAGCTTGCTCCTATCATATAATTGAAATTTTTGTTTCCTCTTGACAGAGTTCCAAAAATCTTTTTTTGAAGTTTAATTAAATTCATTTTAGAGGGAGGTTCCCAAAGAACTTTTCTTTTTTTTAATTCATCTGTATATTTTTTAAATAGATTGAGAAATATTTGCCTTAATTCTTCAAATTCAGACGGAAAATCAACACTTATTTTTTCAAATTTTAATTCCTGAAGATATTGTTCTACATCACCACTATCTCTTGTTCTTAATTCAACCTCTTCTATTGATAAGTTTTTACAAATTTCTTTTATTTTTGAACTGTTACTTCCTGGGGAAGCTGTTAATCCCAGAATTCTTTGATGTTTAGCTTGTTTAATATATTGTTGGGCAACATAATTGTAGTCATAATTTTTTATGCACCTATGAGCTTCATCTTCTATTAAAAGGCAAACCTCTTTTAAATTGTACAAGTTTTTCTTTAAATCATTAGCAATACATTGAGGTGTTGAAAAAATAATGTCGGATATTTCCCAAAGTTTTTGTCTTTCTTTAGAATTTATTTTTCCTGTAAATAAAATCATTTCAGCAAATAATTCAGGAAGATATTTTTTAAAATAGTTAAGATGCTGTTCAACTAGAGGTTTTGTTGGTGCAAGGAAGATGACTTTTTGCCCAGGGAAACTTTGCATCCTTTTTATAGACAACATCAGAGCAATTAATGTTTTTCCTAATCCTGTTGGTAAAATAACTAAACAATTTTTATTTATACATTTTTCAAATATCTTTTGTTGATATTCTCTTGGAGTGATTCCTTTTAAAAATTTCATTTTGTTAGAATGATTATACAATAAAAAGAGTAAAAAATAATCCTATTAAAACTATTGCAGCCAAAAAACTCCATAATACTATGTTTCCAAAAAATATTTTATTTCCATCTAAATCAGATAATGGAATCATATTGAAAAAGACATAAAAAATACTTAATCTTGTGAATTCCTGAAATCCGATAAAATATGCAATTACTGCAAAAATTATATTTGCTATAATTCCTGCTGATGCTATAATTCCTATATGCGATTCAGTCATTTCTGAAAATGAATAAAGGCCATGTCTTTTTGCTGCACGATATACTTTTGGTTTTACATCAAATACAAGAGAAGCCATCCAGACTAGACCATTTATAGGAAAAAGAATAATTTTTGAAATGAGAGGCAGGAAAGCTCCTATTGGAAAAGGTCTTTTGAAATGTTTATGTGCTTTAAAACCATATTGTGTGATTTCCCACAATTTTATTTCTATTTCTGATTCGGCATAAAAACTCATAATTTTTTTTGCTATAATATTTATAGTAATTATAAGAAATACTGCAAGCACAGTATAAAGAAAACTCTCCATTGTTTCTATTAAATTAATTGCAAAGGCAAGAATAATTGTTACTATTATTATTGAAAAAATTTCTCTTTTATTAAACATGGTTAATTAAGAGGAAGATTTTTTATAAAGTTTATTATATAATAAATTATGGAAAACTATTTAAAGAATATATTGATTTTTATTTTATGAGGATTAAAAAAATAAGTGATGTTGTTGGAACAAAGGTTTATACTGATTCTGGGGATTTTTTTGGAGAGGTAGAAGAAGCTAATTTGTCTGAAAATAAAATTGATGGTTGGAGAATTAGAGTAGGTGGAAGCATTATTTCTCTGATTGGAGGAGCTAAGGGTGTGATAATTCCTCATCAGTTTGTGAAAGCTATTAGTGATATTTTTATAATAAATAAAACTGCTTTACCAAATCCAGATTCTGATATTGAAGAAGTTCCAGAAGACTTAATGTAATCTGAAAAGTTTTCTTAAATATTCAAAAACATTTAAATACTATTTTAGTCTTAATAGGTTATGGCAGACACAATTTTTCAAACTCCTGTTTTTCAGGAATTTATTCTTCCTTTCTTATTAGTTTTTATTATAGCTTTTGCTTTACTTGAAAAAACTAAAATTTTAGGAGAGGGAAAGAAAACTCTTAATGCTATTATAGCTTTTGTTGTTGGTGTGGTTTTTGTAACTGCTGTTTTCCCAAAAGAAGTAATTACAAATTTGGTTTTATTTTTAACAATAGCAATGATTGTTGTATTTGTTGTATTATTTTTATGGGGGTTTATTACTGAAGGAGATACAGAATTAATTAATCCAAAATTCATGAAATGGGTATTAATAATTGGTGTAGGAATTGGATTTCTTTTTTTAATTATATGGATATTAACTACACAAACAAATTTTCTTGGCTGGATATCTGATAGAGAATGGACAGGCACTTTTTGGACAAATATTTTATTTGTAATTGTAATTGCAGTTGCATTAGCATTGGTTTTGAAAAATCCAGCGAAGAGTTCTTAATGAGAACTTCGAAACATATTTAAATAAGTTTTCTTATTTTATCTTATGATAAAAGAGTTGATGATTTTTTTAGCTTCATATGGTTCTGCTGATGGTACAACTATTGGAAACATGTTTGATGTTTGGTATCAAATGGGTTTTTTCAGTTATATTATTCCTTTTTTACTAATTTTTGCTTTTATGTTTGGAATATTACTTAAACTTAATTTATTTAAAGATAATAAAGTTATTAATGCAATTATTTCTTTGGCAGTGGGGTTAATAGCAATACAAGTTCCAGCAGTTTCTGAATTTTTTTCAGTTATCTTTCCTAATCTAGGAATTGCTTTGGCAATTATTTTAGTTATAATGATTGTGGCAGGTCTTTTTTTAAAGGATGAGACAAATAGAGATAAATGGATTAATTATATACTTCTTGGAATTGCAGGAATTATAATCATTGTTGTTTTAGTGAATACTGCTGGAGCTCTTAATTGGTCTGCTGCTCAATGGTGGTTGGATAATTGGTCAATGATTATTGCAGTTGTAGTTATTGTGGGGCTTGTTGTTGCTATGATTGTTTCTGGGAAAAAAACTACTTAATCTTATTTTCTGGAAATCTTTTTCCCTGATGTTTTTTTAGAAGTTGATTTCCCTTTTACTGCTTGATTTACTACTTTTCCAAAAGAGTCCTGCATCATTGACATTTCTTTTTTGATATTATCTATATTGTCTCCATAAGAACCTATTTTTTCAAGAATTGAAATTTGTAATTTGTCAATAATTGTTTCTATTCTTTTGAGTCTGTCTGTAATATTTTCTATTCTTGTTTGTGCAAGAGTTTTAAATTCACTTAAATTATCTACTTGTTTTTGTGTTTTTTTCATTTTTTCAGAAAAAACTTGTTCTGCAATTTCAATTATAGTATCACTATCCATTCCTCCAGAAGGGTAAGCATATTCTTCTTCTGGGTATCCTTGATATCCTTCTTGAGGCTGAGAATATTCTTGTTGTTGATATGTTTGTTCACTCGGTGTTGGAGACTCAGGAACTTCTTGGGTCTGAGGAACATAATTTCCTTGAGCTTGTTGATTTGGGTAAGGAGGAGCTCTTTGATTTGCTGGATCCATATCTCTTTCATCAACAACAGCTCTTTTTATTTGTGATTGGTTAAGTGCATCATTTATTTGTTTGGGAGATATTCCCTGGTCTTGTAAATTTCTTACAATTTCTTCATCAGGCATTCCCTGATTTTTCATTTGTTGTATTTGATCTAAAACAGCCATTTTATTTTTTTATTAATTTTAAAGGTTGAAACATTTTTGCTTGTTTTGATAAAATTTCTAAATCTTCTTTTCTAGCGAATTTGGAAAATTCACTTGATGCTATTTCCACAAAAGAAATTATCCTTTCCATATTCTGTTTAATTATCTCAATATTTTTCTTTATTTCAAGAATTTTTTGATTTGTTTCTTCTTTTGTTTCTATAAGATTTTGTCCTATTAAGAGAAGCCGGTCTTTTAATATTCTTTGTTTTTCTTCTAAATCTTTCATTTTAGAATTTATATCTCCAAAATATTGTCCTGTATAATTTACTTGTTCTTCAGCCATTGTAAGATACTTTCTTGACCCATCAACTCCCTTTTGATTTCTGTCATATTAAAATGATGTCAAAGCGGTTTAAATTTGTTGTGATTGCGAGGACATCAGGTCATCCTTTCCTTAAAATATACAAAATAATTTAAACTATTTATACTTTTTTCATTTATGCAATTCGCAGAAGGTGCAAAATTATATTCTTATGAAGTTCAAAGAGAAGAAGGTGAAGATGTTATTTACATTAATTATTTAGGAGCCCCTTATGTTCCAAGTCTTTCTGATTCTCCAGAGATTATGGAAAGAACTATTGATGTTTTAATAGAAAATCCAAATGTTTCAAGAATTGTATTTGTTCAGCAAAAAAATTATAATTATGATTTAAATGAAACAAATTTACTTTTGGAGATTGCTCAACTTTATGTTTATTTTGTTCGTCAAGAAAAGATTTTATCACAAGAAAAGCTTATCACTAATTGTGAACAATTTTTCTCTCAAAGATATAATGCTCTTTTTTCTTTTCTTTATTTATTAAAACAAGATCCAATTGCAGCTTATGTTGAATTAAGAAAAATTATTATTGAAGCTAAAATTTTTCTTAGCAAAGTTGATGCTAGATGTAAAATAGACCAATTAAATTATGTACATCTATTGGAAAGAATTTTTGGATTGATTGAAAAAACAAAATTGATTCAGGCTGTTCTTCCTCTTGAGAATTATCAAAAGGGAAACAGAGATATTTATAATAAAATTTTCAGACCTGATGTAATTCCTAATTTTACTTTTACCCGACTTGTTTCTGATTTACCAGAAGATGCTGAAATTGTTGACCAATATAAAATTGGTGAAGATTATGATGTTTCTTTTGTAACTGTTTTAAGAAAAAAAGATGCAGTTAAATTGATTTATCATTTGAATCCACCTGAAAATTCTTTAAGTGAAGAATATGGAATGCTTTTGAATTTGGCACGAAGTGTTTTAATTGAACATCAGCCTAGGGCAGAGGAATTTACAGATACTGAAAGAATTAGACAGGTTTTTTTTAATATTGCTAAAGATTTATTACAGGATTTGGCTCAGACTAAAAGGATAAAATTGGATTATTCTGATTTAAATAAATTGGCCACAATTCTTGTGCGACATACGATTGGTTTTGGTTTGATTGAGGTTTTACTTCAGGATAAGAAACTTCAAGATATTTTTTTGAATGCCCCTATTTCATTAACAAATATTTTTGTAAGACATCAGGATTATGATGAATGTTCTACAAATATTCTTCCAAGTCAAGAAGATATAAACTCTTGGGCTGCTAAGTTTAGAGTTATTTCTGGAAGACCATTAGATGAAGCAAATCCTATCTTAGATACTCAACTTGAGATTGGAAAGATTAGAGCAAGAATTGCAATAATTCAAAGACCTTTATCTCCAGATGGTTTGGCCTATGCTATTAGAAGACATAGAGAATCTCCCTGGACCTTGCCTCTTTTTATAAAATATAAGATGATAAATTCTTTTACTGCAGGTTTGCTGAGTTTTTTGATTGACGGAGCAAGGACTCTTTTGGTTGCTGGAACAAGAAGTTCTGGTAAGACCTCTTTGCTTGGAAGTTTAATGCTTGAGATAATTCCTAAGTTTAGAATTATTACTGTTGAGGATTCGTTGGAACTACCTGTTGAATCTCTGAGAAAATTAGATTATGATATTTTGAGAATGAAGGTTCGTTCTGCTTTGTTAAAAACAACTACTGAAGTTGCTGCTGATGATGGAATAAGAACAAGTTTGAGATTGGGGGATAGTTGTTTAATTATTGGTGAAGTTAGGAGCGTTGAGGCAAAGGCTTTGTATGAGGCGATGAGAGTTGGTGCTTTGGCAAATGTTGTTGCAGGAACAATTCACGGTGCTTCCCCTTATGGTGTTTTTGATAGAGTTGTAAATGATTTGGGTGTTCCGGCTACTTCATTTAAGGCAACAGACATAATTGCGGTTTGTAATCCAATAAAGTCTCCAGATGGTTTACATGCATATAAAAGAGTTGTTCAAATTTCTGAAATTAGAAAGCATTGGAAAGAAGATCCTTCATTAGAAAAAGGATTTGTTGATTTATTGAAATATAATGTTGAGAAAGATGAGTTGGAACCTACCGAGGATTTAATTAATGGTGATAGTGAAGTTGTTAAAGATATTGCTTCTAATGTAAAAGGGTGGGCTGGAAACTGGGATGCTGTTTATGATAATATTTTATTAAGGGCTAAAATGAAAAAAGAAATTTTTGAAACTTCTCAAAAAATAAATAATGAAAAAATTTTAGAAGCTGGTTTTACTTCTTTATCTAATCGTATGTTTCATAAAATTTCTGATAAAGTAAGAGAGGAAATTGGATTGCCCTTGAGTGAAAGAGTTTTTCCTGAATGGCAGAAGTGGTTAAATGAAGAAGTTAAAAAAACAAGGATTTGAAAAGTTATTTAAATTTGTTAATGTTAGATAATATATGGTAAGAGGGGATTATACAGGAGAATCTCCTGAAGAACTTTATAAGGAAGCGCATAATATGGCAAGGAGGAGCACTAATCTTAAAAGAGGCCCTCCTCAGAGTAAAGTAGTTAGAAGATATGCTTCTGCTGCTGGAGGATTTATTGAAAAAGGAAATTCTTATATGGCACATCAAATTTTAAATGAAGTAAGAGAATTTACAAAAGATCCTAAGCTAATAAAAATGATAGAAGATAAATTAAAACCAGGAGCTAGAAAAGAAGAGGGTATAGAAAAAAGATTTTTCTTTGCATCTTTATCTATAATATTTCTTTTATCTGCTTTATTATTTACTTCAGTTAGCTTAACGGGGTATTCTGTTTTTGATTTAACTCAAAATAATTCAAGATTTATCGGAACTGGATTATTTATTTTAGGATTAGTTTTTGCTTTTTTATATTTTAAATTGAAATAATTT
>CAYPBD010000003.1:0-19096 GCA_964408905.1 Candidatus Woesearchaeota archaeon | reverse complement strand
TCATTTTTATCTGCTTTATTTTTTCTTTCTGTAAATTTTACAGGAGCAGTTGTTGGAAGCACTCAATATGATTTTTCTATTTTAGGAATTTTATTTTTTGTCTTAGGACTAGTATTTATTTTTGTTTATGCTAGACATAATAGATAATTTTTTCTAAAGATTTATTAATTTAATTTTCATTCTTATTTAATAGAAGTATAAAAGATGGTGAATAGAAAACCAAATATAAAAGATATTCTTAGAAAACATAGTGCAAGAATTGAAAAGCAAATCAAGACAAAAGGTGTTAAAGATGTTAATTATAGCCGAGAGTATGTTAAATTTAAACAAGAGATGGCTCCTGAATTGACAGGATATGAGAGATGGTGCCGTAGTTTAGGTAATATAATAAAACTGAAGATTTCTAAAAAAGATGAAGCTAAAATTAAAAAGCAACTAGAAATTTCTCATCTTGATTTAGAACCTTGGCAACCTATTACTTTGAGTATTATGACTTTTGTAAGTGTTTTTTTCCTTGGGTTATTAATTTCTGTTGCAATAACTTTAATTAGAGGAGGACTTTCTAATTTTCCTGTCTTATTTTTCTTTTTAATAATTATATTGTCTTTATTCTTATTTTATTTTGTTAATGGATATCCTGCAAGATTAGCAAATAAATGGAGACTTAAGGCATCTTCACAAATGGTGCCTGCGATTTTATATATTGTTGTTTATATGCGACACACTCCTAATTTGGAAAAGGCAGTTGCTTTTGCTTCAGATCATTTGCAACCTCCTCTTGCACTTGATTTAAAAAAAGTATTTTATGATGTTTCTGTTGGAAAATTTTCTACAATAAAAGAGAGTCTTGATAATTATCTTGAGACATGGAGAGATTATTCTACAGAATTTATCGAGTCTTTTCATTTGATTGAGAGTAGTTTATTTGAACCAAGCAATGACAGGAGAATTGCGACTTTAGAGAAATCCTTACAAGTTGTTCTTGATGGTGTTTATGATAAGATGTTAAAATTTACACACAATGTAAGAAGTCCTTTGACCAATGTTTATATGCTTGGAGTTGTTTTGCCAACTTTGGGATTGGCATTAATCCCTTTAGCTTCTGCAATGCTTGGAGGATTATTAAAATGGTATCATCTTTTTCTTTTGTTTAATTTGATTGTTCCTTTTTTTGTCTTTTATCTTACAGATAAAATTTTATTATTAAGGCCTGGAGGATATGGTGAAAAAAGTTTATTAGAAAAAAATCCTTTTTATCATAAATATCAAAGTAGGAAACCTTATCTACATGCTTTTTTGATTTGTTTACCTTTTTTTCTAATTGGATTATTACCTTTAATTTTTCAATATACTCCTGTTCCAGAATTATTAGGTTTGCAAAAAGATTATACTTTTTCGCAAATTGGTTTAAGTTTTTTAGGTGAAGGATATATTTTTGATTTTAAAGAATCAGGAGGAGGTTTTGTTGGCCCCTTTGGAATATTTGCTTTGATTTTAAGTATGTTTATTCCTCTTAGTATTGCTTTATTTTTTTCATTTTCATTTAAAGAAAGAACTAAAGATTTGATTAAGGAAAGAATTAAGACAAAACAACTTGAAAAAGAATTTAATAATTCTTTATTTCAGTTAGGAAATAGAATTGGGAATGGTATGCCTCCTGAACTTATTTTTGGAAAAGTTGCTGAATCATCTAGGGGTTTGGAAACAGAAGATTTTTTCAGAAGAGTGAATTATAATATAAGACAAATGGGAATGAGTGTTGAGAAAGCTATCTTTGATCCCCGACGAGGAGCAATTATATATTATCCTTCTGAATTAATTGCAACAAGCATGAGAATTCTTATTGAATCTGCAAAAAAAGGATTGAGAATTGCTGCTATGGGTCTTATGAGTATTTCAGAATATGTAAAAAATATTCAGAAGATTACTAATAGATTAAAAGATATGCTAGCAGAGATTGCCTCTGATATGAAAAGTAATATGACTTTTTTGGCACCTTTACTTTCTGGTGTTGTTGTTGGTTTAGCTGTAATGATAACTTCTATTTTAAGTAAATTAGATATTTTATCACAACTTGAAGGAGTAGGAGAGATTACTGGTTTAGGTGATGTGACAGCCATAACAGGAATATTTCCAGTAATAAATATGATTCCTCCTTATTATTTGCAAATTGCTATTGGAATTTATATAATTGAAATAATTTTTATTTTAACAGGTTCTTTGGTAACTATTGATTCTGGTGAAGATAAACTTGAGAAAACAAATAAAATAGGAAAAAATTTGATGGCAGGAATTACTCTTTATTTTATCACAGCTCTTATAGCAACTTTGGCTTTGTTTTTATTAACTTCTCTAGTATTGGGGGGATTAACAAGTTAGAAAACATTTATTAATTCTTTTTCTTTTTTTGTTTTATGAAAAGAGGTTTGTTAAAAAATAAAAAAGGAGTAGCAATAGAAGAGTTTAAAGGATGGATGCTTGCCCTAATTATTGTTGCAATAATGTTTGTAGGATATATGATTCTTTCAGGAAAAATGAGTGGTGCTATTGAATTTGTAAAAAATCTATTTAGGTTTAGAGGATGATTAAACAAAAAATTGTTTTTGATAAAAAAGGGATAGCAAATAAAACATTAATTACAATTATAATAGCTGTTTTTGTAATTGCTGTTGTTGCAATGTTTTTATTTAAGGTGGATATTAATAGTTATTTAAGAAATCTTCCAGGATATTCTGTTCCTGAAAATGATACTGAAATTGATGTAAGTAAATTAAGTGACGAAGAGATTAAAGACTTATGTCCTGTGATGATAGGAAAAATTAATATTCCAGAAGGAGGGGTTTCTGGAGTAGGAAGTAAACAATATATTTTTATGGATAATGAAAAAACAAATTTGTATTGGAGTGGTGATAGAAAGGAAGGATTTGTTAAGCTTTTAGAAAAAGACATTAAAGTAGCTGAAGTTAAGGGAGGAGTTATATCTTTAAATTCTGGTTTTTTTAATTCTGATTCTGAATTTGATTTAGATTCTGAGGATTATCAAAAGATTAGATTTGATTTGGGGGGAGATATTTCTGATTTTATTAAACTTAATAATTCTTTTTATGCAGGAAATAATCTTTTATGTAAAAATGAAGAAGAAGAGATAAAAATTGATTATGGTTTTCCTGAAAATCCAATTATTCTAAAAACAGAATTGTTAAGATTGGAAAAAGTAAAAAGAGGTTTTTTTGGAATTGATAAAGGTTTGAAAATTGATTTTGCTCCTTATATTATTTTGCTGGTCAAAAGCAAAGTTAAATTTTTATATGTTCTTGATGGAAAAGAATATTTAGAGATTAAAGGCGCTGTTGAAGGTGTTTTGGCTATTGATATTCAATGGTTAGGAAGAATTTATCCTGATGGTTCTGTTTGGTTGGATGATGAACAATTGACTGCAGAAAGAATGAGCACTTTTGAAGAACCTACTACAACTGCAATAATTAATGATGTGTCTGAGAAATTTAGGAGAGGTTATGAACCTTATTATGAGTCAAATTTAAGAGTAGATTATGAAGAAATTAAGGAGTTGTTAAATGAAAAATAAAAGGGGAATTTTAGCATCTGAAGCATTGAAGATGATTATTGCAGTTATTTGTATAGGTCTTCTTTTTTATTTGGGTTTTAGTTTGTATGGGATTGCAATTCAAAAGACAAAAGTTGAACAGGCAAAAGAAAATCTTAATCAGATTATTGCTGAAATTAATAGTTTAGAAGATGGAGAAAAAGGAGATTTTCTTATTACATCACCTAAAGAATGGTATTTGGTTTCTTATAATGGAGAAGAAAATATGCCTACACAATGCAAAGGAGAGAATTGTTTGTGTCTTTGTCCTGGAATAGATTTAATAGCGCAGATTACAACAGTGGATGGTGCACCTTATGGAGATTATTTTTATACAAAAGAAGAATTAGCAGGCTATCCTACTGGCGGACTTGATAAATGTGAAAAAGAAGGAATTTGTAAGAATGTTGATGATAGAATTAAAATAAGAGATGCTTATTTTGGAGGAAGGGAAAATCCTTTACCTAAAGGAACAACAATTTCATTTGTTAACTGGATTTCTTTTTATGAAATTCCAAAAAAATTATCTTTTAAAAAAGAAGGAAATAATATTTCTATCTCTGATATAGAAATTGATTCTGATATTTTGACTGATTTTTTAGATAAAGAAGTTGAGTTTGAAGGAGAGAAAACAAAAGTTAGTTCGCTTTTTATGAAATTGCTTGGTGATTGTTCTGAAATAAAAGTTAATAAAGATTTGAAAAAAGTTCTTGAAGGAGAATTCCAAAATTATTTGAGAGATTTAATTAATAAAGAAGAAATAAAAGGAGGAAAAATAATTTTATCTACATTTGATTCAATCTGGTTTAATAATCCAATTTTCATTTCAGAAGGAGATACAAAATCTTGTTCTGTTCTTGAAGAAAAACAAATATGTTTTAATCAAATTAATAAAGAAAGAGCTATAGGAGGATATATAAGATTTTATATTTGTGAATAAAATGATGGGAGAGAGAATACAACAATGAAAAAAATTGTGCAAACTTTATTGTGGATTGTCTTTTTTGTTATAGTTTGTGCAGCAGTTTATTTTGTAATTAAAGTTTTAACAGGAATTTAAATGATAAAAAATAATATAAATAAAAAAGGAGCAATTACTGCTCAACAATTGGTTACATTAATTTTATTAATTGCTGGTTTTGCAATTGTTCTTCTTGTTTTTTCTCAAATTAGCTGGACAGGACGTATTGACAGAGAGGTCTGTCATCAATCTGTGGTTTTAAGAGCAACAGTTCCTTCAGAAACACAGGGTTTGGTTCCTTTAAAGTGTAAGACCTCTAAAATTTGTGTAACTTCTGGAATTATTGGAGGGAAATGTGAAGAAGATTTTAAGAATGTAAAAGGAATTACAAAAGCTAAAGTTGGTGAAGTGAAAGATGTTGAAAAATTAATTTCCCAGGAAATTGTGGATTGTTGGACAACAATGGGTGAAGGAAAAGTATCTTTGTTTTCTCAATACTGGGCAGATACTTTTGGAATTGGAGGAGTATACCCTACTTGTGTAATATGTTCAAGAATAGCATTTGATGAAAAGTTGGATTTGGATTTAGATGATATAAATGTTTTAGAATATATGAGAACACATAAAATTCCAAATGGGAATATTTCTTATTATGCTTATTTATCAGGAGAAGGAGGTCAATTCAGTGCATCTGATATTGATTCTATTGAAGTGAAAGATATTGAAGAAGAAAAATCTAAAGAGGGCGAAATACCTGTAGTTGGTGAAGAAGATTCTACTACAATTGATTCTTCTAATTTGGATGAATGGGAAGATCCTTTGAAAGAACCAAAAGATGAGATGGCTGTTTTGTTTATGCAGATTTCTGCTCCTGGTCATGGGGATTCTCTTTTGAATATTGGAAAAGGTGTCCTTGGAATTGGAGCAGTAGGCGCTCATTTTGCAGGAGCTTCATTAACTGTAAAAGGATTAAAAACAATTGGCGTTAAGGGGGGATTAATAACCCTTGCTGTAGCGATTGTAGGAGTAGGGATTCAACAATTAAATGTAGCTTATAATAGGGGAGTGACTGCAGGTTATTGTGGAGATATTTCTGTTGGAGAAGAAGCACGTAATGGATGTAGTGTTGTTAGGGCAGTTAATTATAACTTAAAGGATATTCAAAGTTATTGTTCTGTGATTGAAAGTATTCCTTAGTTTTAGTTAGGTTTATAATATTCTTTATGTTTTAATTAAATATGAACAAAAAAGGGGCAGCAACAGATGTAATTTACCCTACTGTTATTTTTATTATTGTAAATATAATTTTTATTTCTGCTTTGTTGATATTTGTTTTTAGGTCTTCTGGAGGTGTAATCGTTTATGAACAGGCATATGCAAAACAAATTGCATTATTGATTGATTCTGCTGAACCTGTAATGGAAATTAAATTAAATATGAAAGAAGGAATGGAACTTGCTGAAGAAAATAAAATAAGTTTTGAAGATATTGTGAAAATTAAGGATAATGTTGTGACAGTAAAATTGGGGGAAAGAGGAGGATATTCTTATTCTTTTATTAGTGATGTTGATGTAAATGCATATCCTGATGAATCTCTTGATGGGAATTATATTATTATAATAAATAAACCTAATATAGAAGCATGATATTTTTAAATAAAAAGGGAGGAGAAAAATTACTTTCTATTTGGTGGATTTTTGCACTTGCAGTTATTGGGGCAGGAGTGGTTTTATCTGTTTTGGCTTATCATTCTGTTGGTATTGACATAAGAGAAGTAGAGGCAAATATTATTTATGAAAAAATTGTTAGTTGTGTTATAAAGCAAGGTTTTTTAATTGATGAATTGACTGAAAAAGATTTTGATGTTTTTGAAAAATGTCAATTAAATAAAGAAATTTTTGGAGAAGGAAGTGATTTTTATTTTAATATTCAGATTTTTAATGAAACAGATTATTTGATGAAGGAAGTTGAAGGAGGTGATTTTTCATTTGAGAAAGATTGTGAGATTCAGGAGGGAGAAGAAGGAGTGACTGCGAAATATTATCCAAAATGTGTTAGAGAAAGAGAAGTTGCTTTATATTACAAAGACAATAAAATTGAAGAGGTTACACTTGAAATTTTAGCTGCATCGAATCAGGCAGGCAGGAAAGTTTCTGTTGTTAGGTAAAATGAAAATAAATAAATTAATTTTTTTGAAATCTAAAAAAGCAACATTAGGCAAGACTTTGACATGGGTTTCATCATTTATTATGATATTTTTTGTTATATCTGGAATGGTTGTTATAGCAATAATATTAAGTGGAAGCAAAGTTGTTTCTTTTCAAAAAAATGTTATTACTCTTGATGAAGAAAGTAATTTAGAAGATTTACAAAGTCAGAGAAATCTTGTCAGAGTTCTTAATACTCCTACAGATGAGGGAGAGACAATAAAAGATTTGATTTTAGAATGGAAAGTGTTAGATGATAAAGATGCTAAAGAAAAAATAAAAGAACAGGTTGAGAATATTTTAGATAAAGAAGAAATAAACTCATATTTGTTTACTGTGGATTATGATTCTTCTGATTTATTTGGAGATTATATTTTGATAAATAAAGATGTATCTGTTTATGATTATGATAATGTTTTGTATAATCTTCCTAAGACAATTCTTTTTTTAGATGGGAAAGAAGTTCCTGTTGGGTTGTATATTAGTGAAGAAGAAGTGACAGAAAAAAAAGAAGAAATAACACTTCAGGGATTGGAAAAAGACACTGTTGTTATTCATTATACTGCAGGAGGAGGTTCTTATAAAGGGGTGGAGTCTGCTTTGAAAGGAAAAGATTTAAGTGTTCAATATATTTTACAGAGAGATGGAAAAGTTGCTGAGTGCGTGCTTGATGCATGGCGACTTGAGGAATGTATTTTGAGAGAGGATGTTTCTGATGTTACAGGAGAATGGGAAAAGAATTCTGCACAACATGCTGGATGTGGAGTTGGTGAAAATGCATTGCCTGAATGTGATTCTGAGTGTATTACAGATTCAGGAAAATTAATACAAGGATGTAATAAAGGACTTTGTTGTATTAAAGGTTTTAATCAAAGGGGAATTGGAATTGAGATTATAAATTGGGGTTCTGCATGTGGGGCAGAGAAAATTAAGCCTTATTGTCCAGATGGAGTAGGTCTTATACATCCTGCTGATACAATAGTTAAACATTGGCAGAATTATACAAAAGAACAAATAGATTCTTTAGTTAAATTAGTTGCAGGAATTGTTGAAAGAAATAATATTCCTGTTGATAGGAATCACATTATTGGTCATGATGAAATCACAAATAATAAACATGACCCTGGTGCTGCTTTTCCTTGGGAAGAGTTTATGAGAAGATTAAAATTGAGGGTTGAAAAATAATGAAATTTGTACAAAATAAAAAAAAGCCAAAATATTTACAATTTAATTTTTTCCCCAAAAATAGAAAAGGAGATCTATCAGTACTTTTACTTGTTGTTTTAGTTTTGCTTGTTGCTTCTGTAACTCTTTTTAGTCTTGTTATTAGTTCTGGCAAAGTTAAAGCAAAAATTTCAAATGCCCAATTTATAAATAATTTTTATTCCAAACAAGATTTAATTGAATTTTATCTTAATCAGGCAGAAGAAAAAGCAATTGTAGAAACTTATAATGAATTTGTTGAGAATAGTGATTATATTAATAATCCAATAACTTCTGGTAAAGAAATTGAATTTAAAAATATTAATAACAGACTTGATGAAAATTTTAGAAATAGGTTTATTGAGAATTTTGAAAATGAATTTGGAAATTATAATTTTGAAGAAGATTATCTAAATAATTTAAAACAAATTATTTTGAATGAAAATTTTGAGGTTGTTGTGAATAAAGATATTTTGATAATAACAATTGATAATTTAGAAATGAATAGTTTTGTAGAAAATATTAATTTGACTTATATTCCAGAAATTTCCTTGAAATTTAATTTGAAAAAAATTGGGTTAAATAGTTTTTATGAAATTTATGATGTTAAAGAGAAATGTAAAAATGTTAAAGATATGGAAGATTGTTATGGAGATTTAATTAATTTTAATGTTAGTGTTATAGAAAAAGAAAAAACTAATGGTGAAAAATATTTTCTTGTTACTTTGGTAAGCAAAAAAAGATTTTTAATTGATGGGAAATTTGATAATCTTCAATTTAGTTTTGTTCCTATGTAAAAACATTTATAAATTATCTAATCATAATTTAAATATGAAAAAGAGGATGGATAAAAAAGGACAACTCGATAAATGGTTTATTCCTTTAATTGTAATGGTAGTTGCTGCTGTTATTATAATTCTTTTTTTCTCTGGTGCTTTTGGAACAATCGGAGAAATTTTTGAAAAGTTTTCTAGTGTAGAGATTGCTGCACAGGCATGTGGAAGTTATGCTTCTCCGGAAGTAAATTTAAAGACTAGTTATTGTGATTTATTTCAGAAAGTTGAAATTTCAGGAACAAAACAATATGCAAATTGTGAATATTTAGAAAATTATGCTGAGTTTGAAAAATTAGGTGAAGAATGTGATTCAATTAAAGTAGATAGGTTGGCAAAGGAACAATGTCAAACTCTTAAAGATGAAGTATTAGTTAATGGAAGACCTTGTTATGTTGATGGACAGGGTGAAGATGAATGGGGGCTTTCAAAAGAAAATCCTTTGCTTATTGCAGAGTAAAAAATAGTTTGTAAATTAAAGAAATATTTATAAATATAAAAGTTTTTGATTTGAAAATGATAAAAAATAAAAAAGGGGCAATATTAGGAATAGCTAAAATATTTCTTATAATTGTTTTAATTATTGTTGGAATAATTATTATACAAAATTTCAAACAAGAAAAAACTTCTTCAATAAAAGATATAGAATATGAACGTTTTGGAGATATAGCAAATGAGAAATGGGAAGGAAATTGGGATGCACTAAATTTTTTTAATTATATTGCTGGAGGAGTTCCTCAATTTTTAATTAATGAAGTGGGATCTATTAGTGCATCAATTGTAATACTTGCTTTATTTGTGATGTTTTGTTTTACCTTTGGAGATATACTTTCTAATTTTGGAATGTTTTCTGAGACAACTGCTTGGGTTATAGGAGTTTCTTTATCAATTGTTGTAGCAAACCTAAAAGTAATAATGTATGTTGCAGTTTGGTCTTTTGGAATTATTGCTGGAGTAGGTGCTTTTTCTGTTATGGTGGGAATTATTGTTCCTTTTATTATCTTTTTAGTGTTAAATATCTTTTTGGCTCAAACATTAGGAGAATGGTCAACTAAAAAAAAGATTAAGAAAAAAGCGCAAGCTGTAAAAAAAGGTGCTGGAGCTGTTGAATCTGCTATTAAGGCCTTTAGAAAAGCATCAAATGCTTTTGGTGGTAAGAATCCATAGTTTCTCAAAATCTTTAAAAACTTCTTTGATATATTTTTTGTATGAAAAAAGCAGGTTTTTTGTTTATTTTTTTATTTGTGTTTTTGTTTTTTTTACAAATATATTTTATAAAAGCTCAAGGTCTTGAAGAAGGTTTAGAAGGAATCGGAGAACAATTAGAAGAAGGTATTGGAAAAGCAGAAGATATAAAAGAAGATATAGAACAAAAAAGATGGGATTATCTTGGTGAAGAATGGAAGAAAATTTTATTAGAGAACAGATTTGTTTCTGCTATGGATTCTTTTCTTAAAAAAATAGATATTGTTTTTGTTGTTTTATTTGGAGAACATTATTCATTATCTTTAGTTTTATTATCTATAATTCTTTTATGGTTTTATCTTTTTTTAAAAATGAGTGAAATTCTTACTGATTATTCTAGTTTTTCTTCTACTACTTCTATGGTTATAGGATTTGTTTTAACAATTATTCTTGCACAATTTAAGATTTTAAGAGCAATCATTGAATTTTTTGCATGGCTTATTTTTTGGAAAGAATCTAATGTGTGGAGATTTGTTATTTTATTTATAATTGTTGTGGGGATGATTGGAATTTATTATTTATCATCTTATATGGGAGAGATTCATAAGAAAAAGAAAGAAGAGGAAGAAAAGCAGCAGGAAAAAATAGACAGGCATTTTCTTAGAAAGATTGCAGAGATGTTTTCAAAAGCTTTTGGAAAAAAGGAGAATCAATGAGAACATTTTTAAAATAAAATAACTTTGTGTGAATATGAATAAAAAGAGGAAAGGAATGAGTGTGGTATTAATTTCAGTAGTTATTGTGTTAGTAATTTTAATATTGGGGTTGGTGATAGGTTGGAATATTTTTGCTTCAAATAATGTTAATACTCTTGTAAATCAATGTGCTACTGCATGTGAAACAAACAGCAAATATGATTATTGTACAAAAGTTAGAACCATAAAAGATGGGCAGACAGAAATTGAAACAAATTGTGCTACCTTTGCAGTTATTTCTGCATATGAAAAATATGGAGTAGAAGAATGTTCTTTAATTGAATGTGGTTTTGAATGTACAAGTATTATGGGTAAAGGAGTTGTAAAGAATGAATGTTCTTCTAATGAAGATGATATAACTTCTATGTCAAATGTTGTTGGAGGACAAAGATGCTGTGTTCCTAAAATTATGTCTTAATTTTTAAAATGTCAGAATATGCCTGTTCTCAAAAAAGAAAAAAGAAAAAAGATAAGAAGAAGGAAAAGAAAAAACATCCTTATAAAAAAGGCGGAAAAAAAAGAACCTGGCAGAGTAATTCTAAAACTTTATTAATATAAAATTATATTTGATTTAATGTATGAGATTATTTTTTTATCAGTGTTGGCAATAGTTTGGATTATTTTTGCTGTTGTTCAGGATTTAAAAAAAAGAGAAGTTGCGAACTGGCTTAATTTTTCTTTAATAATTTTTGCTTTAGGCTTTAGATTTTTTTATTGTTTATTTTCTCAAAATGCAAATGGTTTTGCTTTTTTTTATCAAGGATTGATTGGTCTTGGAATTTTTTTTGTTATTGGGAATCTACTTTATTATGGACGAATGTTTGCAGGAGGGGATGCTAAATTAATGATTGCTTTAGGAACTATTTTACCTTTTTCTGAGAATTTTTTTAATAATGTAAATATTTTTGGATTATTCTTTCTTATTTTCTTCTCTTTCGGTGCTCTTTATAGTTTAATAATTAGTATTTTTTTAAGTATGAAAAATTTTAAAGAATTTAAAAAGGAATTTAATAAACAACTTAAAAATAAAAAGAAAATTATTTATCCTTTTGTATTGGCTGGAATTGCTTTTTTTGTCTTTTGTTTTATATTTTCAGAAGTTTTTTTATTATATTTTGGAATTATATTTTTTATTTTACCTTATTTGTATATTTATGCAAAAGCTGTTGATGAATCTTGTATGGTAAAAAAAATTAAAGCAAATCAATTAACAGAAGGAGATTGGATTTATAGGGATTTAAGGGTTGGAAAAAAACTAATTAAATCAAATTGGGATGGTTTAAGTAAAAAAGATATTAGACAAATTAAAAAAAATTACAAAACTGTTAAGATAAAACAAGGAATCCCTTTTACTCCTGTTTTTTTAATTAGTTTTTTAGTTTTAATATTATTTTATAAATGGATAGATTTATGGAATTCTTTTTGGTAACCATGTATTTTTTTCGTTAATATTTTCTATTTCTTTCTTAGGTTCTTCTTTAATTTCTTTTTTCTTTTTTAGTAATTTATTTTGTAATTCTTCAAGTTCTTCTGGCTGAATCTGTTTTCGTGGAGAATTCATGTTTTCATTTTCATATATTGGGAGAACATTTATTGCTTCATGTCCTAAAATATTAATGGGAGAAATAGAAACTTCTTTTGGATTTAATTTTTCTTTAATTTTTTTTGCAACTTTTTGTGCTAATTCTATTGCTTCTTTTGGAAGTTCTTTTTCAGATTTTATATGTTCTTTTGGAATTATGATTGTATGTCCATAAGAGATTGGTTTTATCTCGAGAATTGCAATTCCTTTTTCATTTTCGTCAATTTTATATGAGGGAATTTTTCCATTAATAATTGAACAGAAGATGCATTGTTGTGGTTCACCTTGTTGATTTTTTATTAACTTATTTTGTTTTAAGAATTCCTCAAGTTGTTCATTACTCATAGATTCAACTTGCTGAATTGCTATTTCCTTTTTGTCTTCTGGAAAATTTGATTCGATTTGATGAATTAATTGTTTTTTTACTTGATTGGCTTGTTCTTTGGATAACATTTTAAATGAGTCTTCTCATATCTATAATTTGAACAGAATTAACATCTTTTATTTTTTTTAATTCACTTTCTAATTCTTCAACTTCATTTTCTTCAGGCCATTCAAAAAAAGTTATTATTGCTTTTAAACCAAATGCAATTGGTTCTTCTTCAAACCTGCAATTTTTTCCGCCCTTTTCTTCAATTAATTTCTGAGATTCTTTTTTTATTTCTTCTAAATTTACTTCTGGAGATAAAGGCATGATTTTTATTTTAATTCCTGCAGTTCCCATATTTTATTTTATTTTAATTGGTTTATAAGTTTTGTTATATAAATACTTAAAAATGTTCGGGAATTTTTTAATTTATGATTCAAGGAAATTATGAAAAAATTTTAGAGAAAATTGCTAATTCTTCTGGGTTAGAAAAAGAGGAAATAGAAAGGAGAATTGAGGCTAAGAAAGCAAAGCTTTCAGGATTAATTAGTAAAGAAGGCGCTGCACAAATAATTGCTGCTGAACTTGGAATTTCTTTTGATAATGAGAAATTAAAAATAAATGAATTGCTTCCGGGTATGAGAAAAGTTAATGTTGTTGGAAAAGTTATTAATTTATCTCCTGTAAGAACATTTACAACAAAAAAAGGTGATGAAGGCAAAGTTACTAATTTGTTTATTGCAGATGATACTTCAAATATTAAAGTTGTTTTGTGGGATACAAATCATATAGCTTTGATAGAAAAAGGAGATATTGTAAAAGATAAAGTTATTGAGATTGTAAATGCAAGTATGAGGGATAATGAATTACATTTAGGAAGTTTTTCTGAATTAAAATTAAGTAGTGAAATTTTGGATAATGTTAAAACAGAAAGAATTGTCAAGGAAAAAAATATTGCTGATTTTAAAGTAAATGATAATGCAAGTGTGAGAGCATTTATTGTCCAAAGTTTTCCTCCAAGATTTTTTGAAGTTAATAAATCAACTGGGAAAAAGATTACAGAAGAGGAAAAAGCACAAGGAATAAGTTTTGAAAAAAAAGCTTTAATTAATATTGTTTTAGATGATGGAACTGAAAGTATTAGAGCAGTATTATTTCATGAAAATCTTCCAAAAATTGGTTTAGCTAATTTAGAGGACCCAGAAAAATTAAGTTTTCAAAGAGAAGATTTACTTGGAAAGGAATTTGTTTTTTCAGGTAGTGTAAGGATGAATAAATTTTTTAATAATCCTGAATTTATTGTGAATAATGCTAAGGAAATTAATTTAGATGATTTGGTTAAGAATTTAGAAAATTAATTGTCAAATTAATTTGACATACTTGTTTATAAAATATGACTTTCTCTTTTTTGTATGCATGAACATAGAGCAAGTATATTAAGAAAATTAATGCATTCTTCTGGTATGAGTTTTAATGAACTTTGGGGCAAAAATGGAAATAGTAATAAGTTTGCATATCATTTAAAAATTTTAGAAGAAGATGAATTAGTTGAGAAGATTGAAGGTAAATATTGTTTGAGTCATAAGGGAAAGAAATATGCTACATATGTTGATGGAATAAGTGGGAATAAAACAAAATTTCCTTTAATTGGAATTATTTGTGTTATATATGATAAAGCGAAAAATAAATATTTAATGAGTAGGAGATTAAAGGAACCTTTTTATGGTTATTATGGGTTTATTGGAGGAAAGTTAGAGTTTTCTCAATATATTTATGAATGTGCAAAAAAAGAAATTAAGGAAGAGACTGGGCTTGAGTGTGATTTAAAGTTAAAAGGAATTTGGTCATCTAAAACTTATAATAATAGTGAGTTAAGTTATAACCACCAAATGTTTATTTTACTTTGTACTAATCCTAGAGGGGAATTTTTAGAGAAGATGAGAGAAGGAGAAAATGTTTGGTTAAGTGAAAAAGAAATGTTTGAGCATAAACTTTTTTCAGACATTCCTCATTTGTTAGATATTGTTAAATCTAAAAAATTTAGGTGGGTTGAGATGGATAGGATACAAAAAGATGATGAATTTATTGATAAAAAAATTTTGAGAGATGTTGAATTTTAATTCTATTTTCTAAACTATCTCTTGTATTTAAATAATCTTTATAAACGAGAGTAATTTTGATTTTTTATGGCAACAAAAAAGGATGCGAATTCTGATAAAGAACCTGAATTAACTGATTTGCCTGGAATTGGTCCGGCTGTTTCTGCTAAATTAGAAAATGCAGGAATTTTAGATTTAATGTCTTTGGCTGTTTCTTCACCTTCTACAATTTCAGATGCTGCTGGAGTTAGTGCTGCTGTTGCAAGAAAAGCAATTCAGGCTGCGAGAAAAATGTTAGATTTAGGTTTTGTTGATGGAATGCAGTATGCAGAAAAAAGAGCGAACGTTATTAATATTACTACGGGGAGTGAAGAGTTGAATAATCTTCTGGGAGGAAAAGGGATAGAGTCTCGAGCAATTACAGAAGCTTTTGGAGCATATGGTTCTGGAAAGACTCAATTTGGTTTGACTTTAGCAGTAAATGTACAACTGCCTTCTGAAAAAGGAGGAGCAAATGGAAAATGTGTTTTTATTGATACAGAAGGAACTTTTAGACCTGCAAGAATAAAACAAATTGCTGAAGGGCTTGGAGCAAATCCTGAAAAAGTTTTGAAAAATATTTTTGTTGCTCGTGCTTTTAATTCTGACCATCAAATGTTATTATTGGAAAAAGTTGGGGAAATGGTTAAGAATGGTGAACCTATTAAATTAATGATTATAGATTCTTTAACTGCACATTTTAGAGCAGAGTTTTCTGGTCGAGGACAACTTGCAGACAGACAACAAAAGTTGAATCGATATATGCATGATTTAATGAAACTTGCAGAGACACACAATCTTGCAATTTATGTGACTAATCAGGTTATGTCAAATCCTGCACAAATGTTTGGAGATCCAACAACTGCAATTGGAGGAAACATTGTTGGACATGCTTCAACTTATAGAATGTATTTACGAAGAGGAAAGCAGGGTTCAAGAGTTGCAAAATTAATTGATTCTCCTAATCTTCCTGATAACGAAGCTGTTTATTGGGTAACTAATGCAGGAATTAAAGATAAAGCTTAAAATTTTATTCGACAATCTCGTCTGGCTTAAACCACATTGCAATTTCTTTTTCTGCATTATCGATGCTGTCAGAACAATGGATTACATTTTCAAAAACATTTGTTTCAGAATGAATTCTTCCATATTTTCCTCGGATAGAGATTGGATGTGCTTTTTCAGGATTAGTTTTTCCTGCAATTTGTCTTACTTTATTTACTGCATCTTTTCCTTTGTATATTAATGCTAAAACTCTATCTGTATGAAATTTTCCTTGAATATAATCTAATGTTGATTCAAAAACTTGAGTTCCTTTTTTTTGCCCAAATTGTTTTATTTTTTTTTCTTTTAATCCTAAATAATGTTTTTCTGCAAGTTTTCTTGATACTTTTACAACTTTTGCACCGACGATTTTTAATTGTGTTGCTGAGAGAGCAGTAATAATATTTCCTGTTAAACTTTTAACAAGTCCATCTGGTTTTATTAAAACTAAAGTTCTTTCTTCCATGTTTGTCGTCATATTTTATTATTTAAAAGATTTATGTTTTTGAAAATTCAAAAAAAAAGATTTATAAACTATTTTTTCTTAAGTTAAATTATTAAAAGAGGTTATGATGGAAAATAAAAATAAATTTTTACTTTATGGAATCTTTATTTTAAGTACTTTAATTATAATTGGTTTAATTATTACAGCTGCTGTTACTCCTGCAGCACCTACTCATGTGATGTTTGGACTTAATACTTCGGATTATTATGATGGAGATGGTATAGTTTCTATTAATTGGACAGCAGGAGATACAGATGCAGGTAATTATACTATTTGGATTAGTGTTGATGGCGGATTAAATTTCTTTAAATCTATAAAAAATGATTCTGTTACAGGGGTTATTTATACTAATAGTACAGATGCAAATTATACTTTTATGGTTCAGAGAGTAAATGCTACTGTTCCTCATTCAAATGCCCTTAATGCAAGTAATATTTCAATAATTATGGATATTTATTCTCCTTCAACAATAACTCTTAATTCATATACAAATTCTTCAGCAACTAATAAAGCATATAAAAATACAGATCAGTTAACATTAAATGTTTCTGTTGCCGATGTTAATTCTACTTCAGCCATATATGAATGTTGGTTTAGTATAAATGGAACAAACCAGTCTGTTTCAGCGAATAATGGTTGGTGTAATAGTACAACTTTGAATTTGACTGGTGCAACAGATGGAATTCATCAGATTATTATTTATGCAAATGATAGTGCTGGTAATTCTCTTCTGAATAAAACAGGAAGATATGTAGAAATAGATACAACTGCTCCTGCTATTCAAGCTAGTTGTACAAGTTCAGTTGTTGTTGGAGAAAGTTTTCCTTGTTCATGTACAAGATCAGATGCCACTTCTGGAATAAATACAAGCAAGAATGCTCAATCTTCAACTTCTGATGATGGAACATCTTCTCCTGCTTTAACTGGAACTTTTACCTATACTTGTACGGGATATGATTATGCAGGTAATGTTGCTTCAAATACTGATACTTATACAGTTACAGGTGAATCAAATGTGAAAAAAAGTAGTTCTAGTGGTCCTACTACAAAGACAAATTTATTACCAAAGATAACTCCAGGAGAAGAAATTGTAATTAAAAATGTTGATGGAAATGCAGGAATTAAACAAATTGCAGTTGAGGTTAATAGTGAAGCACAAAATGTTAAAGTAACAGTTTCAAAATATGATACTAAACCTGCAGAGGTTTCTGAAAAGACAGGAGATAACTATAGATATTTGAAGATTGATACACAAAATTTAGAGGATAAATTAGATAAAGCAACAATAACTATTCAAGTTGAGAAAACTTGGGTTTCTAATAATGGACTTGATAAGGATAATATAGCTTTATTTAAATTTGATGAGAGTAATGAAGAATGGAATGAATTGACTACTACTTATACAGATGAAGATGATACTTATTATTACTATGATGTTGAATTAACTTCATTTAGTTATTTTGCTATTAGTTCAAAAGCAATGGAAGAAGGGGAAGAGGGACAACCATCTGAGACAGGAGAACCTGGAGAGGGGGCAGAAAAAACAAATTTGACTTGGTTATGGATTATTATTGGAGTAGTTGTTCTAGCTGCTATTATAGGTGGTGGAATTGCTATGAAGAAAAAACCCCAACAATAAATATTTATAGTATTTTATTTCTAGATTATTATGGAAAATAAATCAGATTGGATGATTGCTGATTTACATATTCATTCACGATTTTCAAGAGCATGTAGTTCTAGATTGAATATTGAGAATTTAGTTAAATGGGCTAAAATAAAAGGATTGAATTTGCTTGGAACAGGAGATTTTTCTCATCCTATTTGGTTAAAAGAAATTAAAGAGAAGTTGAAATCCAATGGAAAAGGTCTTTATTTTTATGAGGATTTTCCTTTTATTATAACAGGAGAAATTTCTTTTATTTATACTCAAGGAAGAGGAAGAAAAGTTCATTTGGTTTTGCTTTTACCTTCTATAGAGATTGCTGAAAAGATTAATGCTTATCTTGATACTAAAGGAAGAAGAGATTATGATGGAAGACCTATTTTTGGAATCCCATGTGAGCAATTTGTTTTAGATATGATGAATATTTCTAAAGATATTGAAATTATTCCTGCACATATTTGGACGCCTTATTTTGGGGTTTTTGGTTCTATGAGTGGATTTGACTCTTTAAAGGAGGCATTTGGTTCACAGGTTGAAAATATTCATGCTATTGAAACTGGAATAAGTTCTGATCCTGAAATGAACTGGAAGATAAAAGAATTAGAAAACAAATCAATTGTTAGTTTTAGTGATAGCCATTCTTTTTGGCCTTGGAGATTAGGAAGAGAAGCGACTATTTTTAAGAAGACAGATTCTTATGAAGAACTTATTAGGCAGATTAGAAATAATGATTTTATTGGAACTATTGAAACCGAACCTGCTTATGGAAAATATCATTGGGATGGACATAGAAATTGTGGTTTTTCATGTTCTCCTTTGGAATCTGAAAAATTGAATGGAATTTGTCCTAAGTGTGGGAAAAAATTAACTATTGGTGTTGAAAACAGAGTTGAAGAATTATCTTCAAGTGATAAAAGTGATGGAAAAATGTTTGTAAAGATGCTGCCTTTACATGAAGTAATTTCAATGTATAAAGGAATTGGAATTAATAGTAAAGGAGTTTGGACAATTTATAATTCTTTAATTGAAAATTTTGGAAATGAATT
>CAYPBD010000002.1:17584-32204 GCA_964408905.1 Candidatus Woesearchaeota archaeon | reverse complement strand
AATCAAAATCTTTAAAAATGAAATTAATCTCAAACTCTTATGAAAGTAAATATAAAATTTTTATTAATCCAGATTACTAGAGGTAAATTTGAATGAAAAGAAGTTCAAGGCGATGGAAAAAGAAAGGCCAGATGAGATGGAAATGGCAGAGAAAACGTCTTAGAAAAGAGAAGAGAAAGAGAAAACAAAGAAGAGCAAGAGCTAAATAATTAAATGATTAAAAATAATTTTAAAAAAAGATTTTTATTTTTTGTAATTGATATTTTTTTATTTTTAATTTTTTGCATTTTTTTCCCTTCTATAATAAGTGCACAGGAATTTGAACAGCAATCTTTTGAATATGATTTATATAGGCTTTTTGATCTTGGAGTAACAGATATAAATGAAGATGGAAATTTAGATTTTTTTTCAGCTAACCATAACGCACTCCAGACTATTATTTTTGAGGACGGCACGGGCGGTTTTTCTGATAATCAAATAGCTACTCTTGGATTGAGTCAAGATATTGATTTTCCCAGTCTGGAAGTATCGCATCCTCCTGAAATATCAGATGAAGGGGTGTATATATTCTGGTCGGAAATGGATATTTTTATTGTATTTATACAGGGAGAAAATTGTCTGCTTTGTAATATAGAGATGACATTAAATTCTGAAATTGATATAATAAAGAATGAGAATTTTTTTTCTAACAAGGAAGAAACCGAACTCTTTGATGGATTGATAGAAACAAAATTAATCCTTGTATCTTTTCTTGATAGCCATATGAGAATAGATCCTGATTATAAGGCAATTCCTATACATTTTTCTGTTAATTTGCCAGCAGATCATATTTTTATAGGAAGTCAAAAAGTTAACCCCAATTCTAGTGAATTCACAATACAATTACAGGACCGTCACGGGCATGCTTGGGGAGACTATAATCTTGACGAGAAAACAGATGTATTCATTGCCCGAGGTGGACTCCAGGGAGATATGTCATTTTTTCCAGAAGAGTATAATTATGAACTTTTTCAGGGTGATTTGTTTGTAGATATAATTAATCAGACTGGGATTGATATGAAAGATTCCCGCAGTCGACAGGTGGCTATGGTAGATTATAATAATGATGGTCTGCCGGATTATTATGTGGGATGTAAGGAATCGGAAAACCAGCTGTGGGAACAGCAGTTAGATGGAACTTTTGTAGATGTTGCTGTGCAGTATGAACTGAATAAGATTATGACTGGTGCTTTCAAGTGGTTTGACTGGGGAAAAGATAATGATATGGACCTTATTATTGTTAATACAAAAGGGGTATTACTCTTTGAAAATACTGGAATGAAATTTGTAAAAATAATTTTATGTGAATTTGGGGGGAATTATGAATCTTATAGTATCTCATCTGGCGATATTGATAATGACGGCGATGTTGATTTTCTTCTTTCCTCCTTTTTTGAAGGAAATATGATAATACGTAATGATAATACAGAAATGGTTTGTATAGATCCCGCGCAATACAATCTCCCTAGGAATTCAGCAAATGCTATATTGGTAGACATTTTCAATGACGGGGATTTGGATGTTTGGACTCCGGATGGAATCTACAAGCAAAAAATAAATAAAAAGTTTTTTTTATACACGGATGAACTTGCAGTCCCGTATCCGACAGATGTAGTACTTTGTGCTTGGGCTGATTTTGATAACGATGGAGATAGGGATTGTATTTTTGCATACGAAAAAGAAAACAAGCTTAATAAGTGGAGGGTTAGGTACTATACAAACGAAATAGAGAAAAACAATTGGATACAATTGGATTTTTCAAGCCGAGATCTGGGTACAAAGGTGACAATAACTGCTGGGGATTTGGTGCAGTACTCAGAGGTTGGTTGTTCAGAAAATAGTCGATTTTCCCAAGGGCATTATAGAGTATATTTTGGGCTGAAGGAATGGGAGAATATTAATCAGATAAAGATTGAAAGATTAAACGGAACTACTGAAATCATGGAAAATGTAAAGCCGAATCAAATATTATTTTAATGTTAAGATTATATTAAAACAGAGAAAACAAAGAAGAGCTAGAAGCAAATAATGGTAAATATATTTATTTATTCTATTGGAGATATAACTAAGGAAAAACTTAATGATTATTCTCTCTTAGAAGAGAATTGGGAAAGTGAATTAATCTCCTCAAGAATTAAGAAAGAGAAATTTAGAAAAAAATTAGATAAGATTATTATTAAAAGAGGAAAAGAGATTGCTAAAAAGAGAAAGATTTTAAATGATATTTCTGCTGTTGTAACTTCTACAAATTTTACTAGAATTTTCTCTAAAAAAGGACATAATTATGTTACTGTAGATTTTTATGATTCTAATCAGAGATATATTAATCCTCAATTATAATAATCTTTATTAATGAATTTCTTATAAATTAATTATGGTGAGTAGTATATGGACAGAGAAATACAGGCCGACTCAATTTTCTGAACTTGTTGGTCAGGATGATATTGTAAAGAGAATAGAATCTTTAACAAATTCTTTGAATATTCCTCATTTGTTGTTTGCAGGGCCTGCTGGGACAGGAAAATCTACTTTAGCGTTGATAATTGTAAAAGAGCTTTTTAAGAATAATTGGAAAGATAATTATTTAGAGTTGAATGCATCTGATGAAAGAGGAATTAATGTTGTAAGAGAAAAGGTTAAGAATTTTGCCAGAACAAAATCTTTGGGAAATGTTGCTTTTAAAGTTATTTTTTTGGATGAAGCAGATGCTTTGACACCTGAAGCGCAACAGGCATTAAGAAGAACTATGGAGAATTATTCTTCAACATGTAGGTTTATTTTATCTTGTAATTATTCAAGTAAGATTATAGACCCTATTCAGTCAAGATGTGCAATTTTTAGATTTAAACTTTTGGAGAAAAAAGATATTGAAAAAGTTATTCAAAGAATTGCTCAAAATGAAAATTTGGAAATAAAGCCAGAGGCAATTGAGATTTTATATGAAGGCAGTGAGGGTGATTGCAGACGGGGAATTAATATTCTTCAATCAACTGCTTCGATTTCTCCTTCAATAACTTCTGAACTTATTTCAACAATAATTTCTAATGCAAAACCTAAAGATATTAAGGTTGTTTTAGATTATGCATTATCAGGAGATTTTCAGGAAGCAAGAGAAAAACTTTTGGATATTATGCTTAAAGAAAGTATTTCTGGACAAGATGTGGTTAAAGCAATCCAAAAGGAAATTTGGAATCTTCCTGTTGAACCCGAGATTAAAGTTAAATTAACTGAAAAGACAGGTGAGGCAGAGTTTAGAATTGTTGAAGGTTCTGACCCTTTTATTCAGCTTCAGGCTCTTTTGGCAAGTTTTGTTCTTGCTGGTTTGGGGAAGGATTAAATGGAAATAATTAGAGAATTTGTTTCAACAGTTAATATAGTCAAAGATAGAAAAGTTTTGCTTACATGGAATCGAAAAGTAAATAATTGGGTTCCTGTTGGAGGACATATTGAAGCAAATGAATTACCTTGTGATTCTGTTATTCGTGAAGCAAAAGAAGAAACTGGTTTAGATATTGAACTTGTTTCTAAGGAGGTTGTGAAATCTGATAATTTATATCAGCCCATTAGTATTCATTTAGATCATGTTAGAGAAGACCATGAGCATATTAATTTAATTTATTTTGCAAGGGTTACAGGGGGAAAATGTTTTGAGGTTGATGATGAGGGAAAAGAGTTAAGATGGTTTTCAAAGGAAGAATTAAATAATTCAAATATGCTTCCAAATGTTAAAGAGTGGGCTTTGAGAGCAATAGAATTTTTTTCTGATAAATCTAATAAGAAAATTGGAGCAGGTGTTGGTGTTATGGTTTTAAATAAAGAAGGGAAAGTTCTTCTTGGATTAAGAAGTGAGAATAAAGGAGAATCTGCATTTAAAGTATCAACTTGCTGGACAATGCCTGGAGGAAAATTAGAGTATGAAGAAAATTTTGAAGAATGTGCGAAGAGAGAAGTTTTGGAAGAGACAGGAATAGATTTGAAAAATATTAAAGTAATCTGCGTAAATGATAACAAAAATGAACATGCTCATTATGTGACAATTGGGTTTTTATCTGAGAATTGTGAAGCAAATCCAAGAGTTATGGAGCCAGATGAGATAGTTGAGTGGAAATGGTTTGATTTAGATAATTTACCTGAAAATATTTATTTTCCGAGTGCAAAAGTTTTAGAAAATTATAAACAAAAGAAATTTTATATTCCTTTAAAAAATATTGAAATAGAAATTCAAAGTTTTATAACAAAAGAACAATATGAAAATCTTTTGAATTTTTTTAAGCAGAATGCTAAATTTGTTAAAGATGATTTTCAGGAAACTTTTTATTTTGATGAGAATTCAAATTTGAGAATTCAGAGAAACAGCGACGGAGCGAAACTCTGGCATAAATCAGGAAATGTCCACGATGAGTTTATGGAAGAAATTGAAATTCCTACAAAAAAAGAAAATTTTGAGAATCTTGAGAGATTTCTTAATAAACTTGGACATGAAGTAAAGATTAAATGGCTGAGAAATAGAAATCAGTTTGATTGGAATGGAATAAAAGTTTGTTTAGATTATACAAAAGGTTATGGTTATATAATTGAATTTGAGAAAATGGGTTCAGAGGAAAATAAGGAAAAAATTTTAGAAGAATTACAAATCAAATTTAATGAATTAAATATTCCTTTGACATCTAAAGAGGAATTTACAAATAAATATAATTATTATAAAGAGCATTGGAGGGAGTTGATAGAATGAAGACTTGTTTGAATAGACTTATAGGTAGATGTGATAACTGTGATATAGATTATTCAAATAAATATCCTAATAATATGCATTGTTCAAATTATAGGGAAATTAATGTTCATACATTTGATGTTAAAGAACCAGAAAAAATTAGAGGGCCTGAGGGGATTTATTCTTTTGAAATAAATTCAAATCAATTGTGTTTAGAAAATGCCATGGATTGAAAAATACAGACCAAAAAAATTTGAAAATATGAAGGGACAGGAAGAGGCAATTATTAAAGTTAAAAATTTTATTAATGGTTTTCCGAAAAGAAAGAAGGCAATAATTTTGCATGGTCCTCCTGGAACTGGAAAGACAAGTATGGCTTATGTTATTGCAAATGAAATGGATTCAGAAATCTTTGAATTAAATGCTTCTGATTTTAGGAATAAGGAGAAATTACAGACAATTCTTAAACCTGCGATTGAACAAAAGTCATTGACAAAGAAAAGCAAAGTTATATTGGTTGATGAAGTTGATGGTATTAGTGGTTATTATGATAGAGGAGGTATTGTTGAGTTATTGAGATTAATTGATTCTACATCTTATCCTATAATTATTACTGCTAATAATATCTGGAATAAAAAATTTAGTTCATTAAGAAGAAAGTCAGAGCTTGTTCAGTTGAAAGAAATTGATTATAAAACAATAAAAGAAATTATGTTTGATATTTTAAGAAAAGAGAGCCTTTTTATGAATCAGAATATTTTAATAAGTATTGCGATTAGAGCAAAGGGGGATATTCGTGCTGCGATAAATGACTTGCAAAGTTCTGCGAGGATGCAAGATCCTTCTTTGATAACTTTTGATGAAAGAAATAAAAAAGTTGATATTTTTAATGCATTGCGAATGATTTTTAAGGGAAAGCCAACAAAAAAACTTTTGAGAATTCTTGATTCTGTGAATATGCATTTGGATGATATACTTTTGTGGATGGAAAAAAATATTCCTGCAGAGTATAAAGGAAAGGAACTTGCGAGAGCATATGATTTACTTAGTAAAGTTGATATTTTTAGAAGAAGAATTTATCGGCGACAATATTGGAGATTTTTAGTTTATGAAAATATTTTTTTGAGTTATGGAATTTCTGCTTTAAAGAAAAAAGTTAAAACAGGATTTACAAGTTATAAGAAACCGACGAGGATTTTGAAAATGTGGATGAATAATCAGAGAACTGTGCGAAAAAAATCAATTGCAAAGAAATATGCTGAGTATGTTCATGTTGGACAAAAAAGAGCAATGAGAGAATTTCCTATAATAAAACAGATTTTGACAAATTCAAAAATAAGAGAAGAACTTAAATTAAGTGAAGATGAAATTGGTTATTTGGAGAGGTGAAAGAAAAATTTATAAGTTATGATTAATCTTCCAAAATATGCGAGGATTAACATTAGAAGATTGGACTAAAATTAATAGTATTAAACCTGAAGAATTGGGTATTCAAAAAGAAAAATTGATTCTTGAGATGAGGAAAAATATTACAATAATCCTTATGCTTTAGAACAATTAGATATTTTTGATGGAGATTCTCCTTATAAAAAGCATTTTAGAATTCTTAAAAAAGCTCTTTTTAGACCAAAAAATGAATCAATTATAAAAGAAGAACTGGAATGGTTTGCTAAAAATTATCCTTTAATTGAAAAATATGGAACAGGAGAACCTTAATTATCTCTCTTTCATCTTCTGAACTTCATAAGAAAAAATTTCTGCATTTTTCCATGCATTTCTGTCAAGTCCTGCTTTCATAGAAAGTTGTTCTAAAAAATCTTTTTTATTTGAAATTTCTTCCCAAACTTGTGGAAGAAAAGTTGAAGTGTTAAATCCTTTTTTTAAAATAATTCCCATTTTTGAATTAATCTTTTTTAGAAGTTCTTTTTCATCTTTAAAAATAATTTTTTTTGGGACTGACAGAATAGAAATTTCAATTTTTGTTTTTGATAATTCTTGTTTTGTAAGAGGACTAAAACGGAAATCATGAAAAGCTGCATTAATTGCATTTTCCTGAACATCTTTCCAAAGTTCTTGTCTTGGATATAAACTTCCAATGCAACCTCTTAATTCTTTATCTTTAGTAAGTGTAACAAAAGATGCTTTTTTCTCTGAATATTTTTTCTTTATTTCTTCGGAGACTTTTAATTCTTTATTCTCTAGATAATATTCAATTGTCTTTCGTGCTAAAACTAATAAATCTTTATTAAGAGACATATAATTAATTAAAGAAAGACTATATTTAATTTTTACTTTTAACTAAAAAATAATTCTTTTGGACCTGTATCTTTTTTTCTTCCTAGATATTTATCAGGACAAAAAGCTCCTCTATTTTTTATTCTTATTCCTGGTTGTCTGATAATTTTTCCGATAGGTTGTGATGCAATTTGATAATTTTTAGCTATTTTTATAACTTCATCGGGTTTTGGAGTTATTATCATCATACCTTGTCCCATGTTCCATGTTTTATATGCTTCTGTATCTGAAACCCCTCCTATAGATTGTGTATACTCCATAAATTCAGAAGGTTCAAAAGGAGAATCAATTATTGCTCCAAGTCCTGATGGTTTTAATACTCTTCCAAGTTTTCCGGGAATTCCTCCACCTGTTATATGCACTACTCCGTGAACTTCTGTTTTGGGTTTTCCATTATATCCTCCGAACATATCAATTACTGCAGCAGTATAAATTTTGGAAGGAGTTAAAGCTAAATCTGCTAGACTTATATCCCCTTTTTTCTGTTTTAAGTCTTTAATTATATCCCAAGAGACCTGATGCCAATTACCTCCATGATTATTTTTCATTATTTTTCTTACTAAAGATAATCCATTTGACCTAAATCCTTCTTCTTTTAACCCTACTAAATAATCTCCTTCTTTTATTTCTTTTCCAGTAAACATTCTGTCTTTTTTTGCAAACCATACAACTCCTGCTGACCAATTATAATTAAATGGACCAAAACCTCCAACCCTATTCCCTAATTCAGCTACTTCTCCATTAACAATTGCAACATTTGCATCTTTTGCTGCATTAATGTATCCTTCTGCAAGTTGTTTGACTTCTTTAATAAAAGATTTCTCAGAAGTTCCAAGTGAATTAACATCAAGTATAGTTCCAATTAAAACAGGTTCTGCTCCTCTCACAACAGCATCATCACAAACCATAGCAAATAAATCATAAGCTATTGTTCTATGATTTCTAACTCTTTCAGCTAATTCCATTTTTGTTCCAACACCATCAAAACCAATATTCATTACAGTTCCTTTAGGTAAATTAGAAACATCAATTGCTCTTACGCCAGAAAAATCATCAAAAGGAACAATAATCTGTCCTAATTTTCCTTTTCTATTATCCCAAGTTTGTTTAGCAGCATTATAAAGTATTTTTGAAACATCATCTCCTAATTCAATATTTACTCCAGAATCTGCGTAACTAATTCCTTCACCCATAATTATTAAGATTAAAAGATCTTTTTAAAATTATATATAATTTTTTATATATTCCCCACATAAACATATTTTAGATATTTTTTGCCAATTTTTTCTGCTCTTTTTAAAGTTGAAATTGGAGTAATTTTTTTGTTTAACATTTTATACATTGGGAAAAATCTTGAGATATGCCAGGGGATATTTTTATTAACAGATGCAATAAATTTTGCAATTTGTTCTAATTCTTTGGTGCTGTCATTAAGTCTTGGAATTATTAATGTTGTTAATTCAATGTGGATGCCTTTTTTGGAAAATCTTTTTATTGTTTCCAGAACAGATTTTAATCTTCCACCACAATATTTTTTATAAGTTTCATCTGAAAAACTTTTCAAATCTATGTTTATTGCATCTATTAAATCAGAGATATATTCAAAACTTTCTTTAGTAAGATAACCATTGCTGACTAATATATTTTTTAATCTTTTTTTCTTTGCTAATTTTGCTGTATATTTGACAAATTCAATCCATATTGAAGGTTCATTATAAGTGTAAGCAATGCTTTGGCATTTTGTTTTTAATGCCTGTTCAACAATTTGTTTTGGAGTTATATTTTCTCCGAAAATTTTTCCTTGTTTTGGAGCCTGACTAATGTCTGAATTCTGGCACCACATACATCTGAAATTACATCCAACTGTTCCAATTGAATATGCATAAGTGCCTGGTAAAAAATTATAAAGTGGTTTTTTCTCAATTGGGTCAATGTTTTTTGCAACAACTTTTCCATAAACAAGAAGATATAATTTTCCTTTGATATTTTTTCTTACACCACAAATTCCTGTTTTTCCTTTAGAAATTAAACATTTATGTGCACAAGCAAGGCATCTCAATTTATCACCTTCTTTTTTGTATAAATCACACTCTTTCATAAAAAGGTTAATAAGTTCAGATTTATTAAATTACCTATGGGTAATCAATGGTATCCTCAAAATAAAAAAGAGTTAATCAAAGTTTTGGATAAGTTTCTTAAGGTAAATAAAGAAATAAAAAAAGTTCATGGTTTAATTGTTCCTCATGCTGGTTATGAATTTTCTGGAGAAATTGCAGGAAAGGCTTTTGGTTTATTAAAAGATAAGAAGATTGAAAAAGCAGTTGTTTTAGGACCTTCTCATTATGTTGGTTTTGAGGGAGTTAGAGCTTGTGAAAAATTGGAAACTCCTTTAGGAAAAGTGAAAATAATTGAAAATGATTTTGAAAAAGTAAATTATGAACATTCTATTGAAAATCAGATACCTTTTTTACAAAAATTAAATCCTGATATTGAAGTTTTGCCATTGGTTGTTGGGGAATTATCTAATGAAAATGCAAAAAAGATTGCAGAAAAGATTTTAGAAATTGATGCTGTTTATATTTTTTCTACTGATTTAAGCCATTTTCTTGCTTATGAAAAAGCTGTTAAAATTGATAAGAAGACAATAGAAATAATTGAAAATTTGGATGTAAATAATTTTGAGAAAATTGATGCCTGTGGTAAATTCTCTTTGTTGATTTTAATGCATTTATGTAACTTGAAAAATTGGAAACCAAAATTAATTGAATATGAAAATTCAGGAGATATTATTGATGATAAAAATTCTGTTGTAGGTTATGTAAGTTTTTGGTTTTAAGAATTAACAATTTCCAGATGCTGCTGCAGATGTAGAATCTAATTCTGTTTCACATGCACTTGGAGCAGTGTTGAAAGCAGAGCAAATTGAGTCTTTGAATGCTTCTGCTGTTCTGCTTGAAGGATTTGCTTTAACATCATTTATTATAATTGTTGGAGAGCCTGTTACACCTGCTTCCTGAGCACGTGCAGAGTGTTCTGAAATTAATGTTTCTCCTTGGGATTCAACACAAGACATTACTGCATTTGAATCTATTCCTACTGAATTCATTAATTTTATTGATTCTGTTTTATCACATTCAACATCTCCTGAAGGACCACATGTGGGGTAAATTTCTTCTACATATCTTGATGCATAATCCCAATATTTTTCTTTGTCTATTTGTTGTATGCATGCTTGTATTTTATTTTGTTCTGTTTCATGTTCTCCATGTCCATCATAATAAAGAACTACGCTGAAATCTGCTTTATTTCCTAAAAGTTTTGCTACTTCTGCAAAAGGGCTTAATGCTTGGACGCCATAAGGGCAATAACTCCAGATAAATAATTCGACTTTTGGTTTATCTGATTTTGGGATATCTTGTGTCTCAGAAGAACTTTGTGTATTTATTGGCATTAAACTTGCAAGATTTTTACCATCTAAAGTCATGTAAATTGAACCATCTCCTTGATTAGAGGAATAAAAAATATTATATAATCCACTTTCTTCTTTAACATCTAAAATCTCTATATCTCCAATTTGATCTTTGGCTAATTCAACAAGAGTATTTCCTGCATCAGCAGAAGAAATAGTTTTTTTCCCAGCACCTGAAATATTTCCTATTACCAATACTAATACCATAATTCCTAAAATAATTGTTGAAAGAATCCAAGGATTATTTCTTAATTTCCTTGTTAGATTATTTTTATTATTTTGTTTTTCTTTTTTTGATTCCATTATAGAAATATGAAAACATCTTTTAAAAAGGTTTTGGAGAAAATAATTTCAAACCAAACAATTAAAAATATCTTTGTCTGTTTTTAATTATGCCGTATGATATTATAGTTGGAAGAGATAAATCTGACAAAGAGGCTTTTGGTGATAAAGGACTTATTTTTATTGGAAAAGGTTATGTTAAGATGGGACAATATACTTCTTTGAGTAATAAAATTTTTATGGATATTGCAAGAAGTCATGTTGTTTTGGTGGCTGGAAAAAGAGGTTCTGGAAAATCATATACTCTTGGTGTTATAACAGAAGAACTTTCTAATCTTCCTTCAGAAGTAAGCCAGAACATTTCTTCTTTGATATTTGATACAATGGGAATTTATTGGACAATGAAATTTCCAAATGAGAAAGATAAAGAATTATTACAAGACTGGGGTTTGAATTCAAAAACTCTTCCTGTAAAGATTTTTGTTCCTTTTGGACATTATGATAAATATTTAGAAAAAGGAATTCCTGTAGATGAAAAATTTGCTTTGGATATTAATGAAATGAATTCAGAGGATTGGGTTATAACTTTTGGTTTAGATATCACAAATCCAATTTCTGTTTTAATTGAAAGAACTATTACAAAATTAAAAGAAGAACAAGAAGCATTTAATATTAAAGAAATAATTTTAAATTTAAAAAAAGATGAGAAAACTTCTGAAGAAATTAAGAATGCTGCTATTGGATTATTTGAGGCAGCAGATACTTGGGGAATATTTGCAAAAAAATCAAGACAGGCAACACAAGTTAAGGATTTAATTTCTGCAGGAACTACTTCTGTTCTTGATTTAAGTGTTTATAGTTCTGTTGGAGCATTTAATGTTAGGGCTTTGGTTATTAGTTTGGTTTCAAGAAAAATTTTTAATCAAAGAATGGAGGCAAGAAAAAAAGAAGAAATTAAATCTATTTCAGGTGGTTTTAATTTGTTATCTGTTGCAGAAAAAAAAGAAACTCCATTGGTTTGGATGTTTATTGATGAAGCTCATGAATTCTTGCCTTTGGATAAAAAAACAATTGCTACAGATGCTTTAATTCAGTTGTTGAGGGAAGGAAGGCAGCCTGGAATTTCAATGGTTTTGGCTACACAACAGCCTGGACAAATTCACAGAGATGTTATGACTCAGTCAGATATTGTAATTTCGCATAGAGTTACTGCCCAGCCGGATTTAGAAGCATTGAATTATATTATGCAAAGTTATCTCCTTGAAAGTATCAAACAATATATGGATGACTTGCCGAGTTTGAAAGGTTCTGCGATTATTCTCGATGATAATTCAGAGAGAATTTATCCAATGAGAGTAAAGCCGAGATTTACATGGCATGGTGGTGAGGCACCGACGGCTGTAAAGAAGGAGAAGAGGTTGTGATGATAGAAATATATTATTTTTCTGGAACTGGGAATTCGTTGCATGTTGCAAAGGAATTGCAAAGACGATTGCCTGAATCAAAACTTATTCCAATTGTTAGTTTGTTAGATGAAGATGTTATTGGAATTAATGCAGAGATAATTGTGTTTGTTTTTCCTAATTTTTGTTTAACTATCCCGATTCCTTTGTATGAATTTTTGAAGAAAGTTAAGATTAGTTCTCAATATATTTATTGTATTTGCACACGAGGAGGTTCTGTATCTCATGCGTTTGATTATATGAATGAGTTTTTGAAGAAGCAAGGAAAGGAAGTTTATTCTGGGATTTATTTAAATATGTGCTGGAATCTTCCAATTGGAAAGGAGAATCTTATTGGTGTTTCTGAAGACAAAGTGAAATTTTATGAAAAAGAAATTAAGGATAAATTGGATTTGTTTAGTAAAAGTATTTTGGCTAAAGAGAAATATAGTGGAGGAGATTCAGAGGTTAATTATAAATTGCCTTGGAGCAGTTCGGTTTTTTTGTTGGGTTCAAAGTCTTTTAATTATAAGGCACATGATTATATGTATCAGAATGTTGTTTTTTATCCTGATTCAAAGTGCATTCAATGCGGGACATGCGCAAAGGTTTGTCCGTCGGGAAAGGTGAAAATGATTGACGATAAACCAGTGTGGCAGAAAGATGTGAAGTGTTATGGATGTTTTGCTTGTATAAATTATTGTCCTGTTAAGGCGGTTCAGGTAGAGTCAAAATGGTATTTGAAATCATTTACAGAGAAAAATGGAAGGTATCACCATCCAGAGATTAGTGCAGATGATATTGCAAAGCAGAAAGTTAATTCAAAATTTTAAAGTCAATTCTGCATCTAATTTTGTAAGGAGCAATTTCTCCTGCTTTTTTTATTTTTAGAATTTTAATTTTCTTTTTAAATTGTTTTGCTTGTTGTTGGATTTTTTCAACAATTAAATTTATTTTATCAACATCGCAAAAATCATAATAAAATATTTTGGTTCCTTTTTTTGAAAGTTTAAAGGCTTGTTCTAAAAAAGTATCTTTTAGTTGAGGACGAGGCATTACTATTACATTAAATTTCTTTTTTAATTTTGGTGCGACTTTTTTTATATCTCCTGGGGCTAATTTAATTTTGTCTTTTAATTTATTTAATTCAATATTTAATTTTGCATATTTATTTGCTTCACGGTTTATTTCATTTGAGATAATTAATTTAGGTTTTGAGTTTTTTGCAATTACAATTGGAAGGGGTCCGACTCCTGCAAACATTACTAAAACTTCATCATCTTTTTTTATTTGAGATGCAATTTCTTTTCTTTCATTGCTTAATCTAGGAGAAAAATAACTTGTGTCAATATTAAATCTAAATGTGCATCCATTTTCTTTATACAGAACTTCTTTGGTTTTTTCACCTGCAATATATTTTGTCTGCATTTTTCTTAGACGACCTTTGAATTTTCCTGATTTTTCAAGAACTGTTTTTACTGCTTTATTTTGTTTTAAAATTTTTTCAGCAAATTTCTTTTTTTCTTTAGAAGTAAAATCTTTTGGAAAATTTACAATTGCAATATTTCCAAGAACATTAAAGGAACGGTGTTTCATAGATGAATAAATAAAAAAGAATTATTAAATGTTTTGAGAAATTTTAGATATAACCTTTTATTCCATAAAGGCGAGCTTTGTCTTTAAGTCTTTTCATTAATAATTTATAATCTTTTTTTCTTAATAAGTTCTTACCAAGCATCTTTTTATATGCTTTTCCTTTTTTCTTTAATTCTGCTCTTAACTCTATTTTATTGATATTTTCAAGCCTTTCTGCTGACATTCTTACTAAGAAACCTTTTATTGTTCCATCAATAAGAGCCATAACAACTGCTAAAACAGCAGTGAAGAAGTAAATCCAACCTAATGTTTTAAGCTCGGCTCTGGTAATCCAAAGTACAACAAAAACAACTGCAAATAGTATCCATAAAGTTCTTCTTAAAGTTGAAGGTTGTTCTTCAAGCCCTAAGTTAATTAATACAAAAGCTGCTAAAAAAGGAATTGCGGTAACTGCTGTTACTCCAAATACAGTATAAGGAAAGAATATTTCTTCAATAATATCTAATTGAGCGATTCCTCTTATTGCTAAAAGAGAAACTGCAAATATAATTATATTTGATATTGTTTGTCTTTCTTGAAAAAAATCAATTTTATTTAAAGCAAGCCAAAAAATTCCAAGAAGAATAACAAAAGCAAGAACATACCCCATTAGATATTGGGTAGTATCTGTTACACTTTCTCCTTCTTTTACATTAAACAAAAACTCTAAAACAGGCCCTATATTTTCTGATATTTTTTTAGCTATTTCTTTTACACCTTCTGAAAAATCTCTTATCTTTTCTCCAG
>CAYPBD010000002.1:0-17484 GCA_964408905.1 Candidatus Woesearchaeota archaeon | reverse complement strand
TTCTCCAGCAACTTGGTATCCTGTAATATTAATGGTTTGTTGATTATTTAGGAACATTAAGAAAAAAGCAAGCACAAAAAAACCTGCAATTATCACTGCTAAAGTTGTTTTATTATTTTCAATAAATTTATTTTTCTTTTTAAAATAATTTTTTGTTTTAGTTCTTTTTTTCCTCTTTTTCATATTAATTAATTGTTTTTTTATTTTATAAATATTATCATATGAATTTTTTTATTCCATAAGATAATGCATCTCTTCTAAGTTTTTTCTTTAGTGTTTTGTATTCACTTTTTTTGAGCCATTTTTCAGCTTTGTTTAATTCTTCTTTTCTTTTTCCTAATTTTGCTAAAATTTCTGCTTTATTTATAGTATCTAATTTATCTGCTTCTACTTTAAGGAAAAAAGCTTTAATTGTTCCATCTAAGAAAGCCATTGCTAATGCAAGAGCTGCAGTTAATATGTATATCCAATAAATTCCCCATGTTGATGGATCAAAGAGATTCCAAAATCCTCCGATTCTTGAAGCAAGTAATCCAAAGAAAATAACTGCAAAGAATATCCAGGCAGTTTTTCTTAATGTTGGGGATTCTTCTCCTATGTTTTTATTTATAAGAAAAAAATACAATATGAATGGGAGTCCTGCAGATATTGCTACTCCTGTTGTTGTATAAGGAATAAGTATTGCATCAATTAATTCTGAAGAACCAATTCCTTTTATTGCTAATATTGAAATAGCAAATACAAGGACTTTTGAAATTAATTTGTGCTCAACTAAGAAATCCATTTGTTTTAATCCAACCCAAGCTAATGAAAGTATAATTATGAAAATTAAGATTTTATTTAGAAATAGACCTCCGCTAATGTCTCCAAAGAAAAACTGAAGAACTGGTGTTAAAAGTTTTGTGATATTATTCCAAACTTCTGTCATACCTTCATAAAAATTTATTGCAGAAACAAGATTAATTATTAAGATAGATAAAAATAATCCAATGAAAACTATGCTCACAACTTTTTTTTTCATAATATAATTAAATTTTTGGTATTTATAATTGTTTCTTAAAACCACTTATCTAATCCTTTTTGTTTGTTTTTTTCTTCAATTTCTTTTAATCTTTGTAATTGTTTTTCAATTCTTTTTTCAGAGAAATTATGTTCTTTAATTAAAATATTTTTTATTTTCTTTTCATCAGCTTTTCCAAATTTAAGCTCTATATCTTTTACTTGATGTTTATGAAATAATGCAAAAATTTCTTTCCAGTCAAATTTATCTTCTTCTGGGAGTTTTTCTATTTGCTCCTTGACTTCTTTGAAAATTGATTCTGGTTTTTTATTTTTTTTAACAATTTGTAATGCTTTTTTTTGACCTATTCCTGGAATTCCTTTTGGATTGTAATCTGTTCCTATAAGAATTCCTAAACAAATTAATTGGTCTAAGTTTATTTCTAAAGAATTTAAAACATGTTTGAGTTCAATTAATTCTGGTTTTACTTCTTTCCATCCTGAGAAAGTTTTTCTTTTTCTTGCAAGTGTTAAGTTTCTTACTAATCTTTGCGCCCCAAATAATAGGCTATCATAATCTTGACTTACACTTGCGTAAATATTTTCTTTTGTTTTGCATAAATAAGCTGCTTCTGCTTCTCCCTCGCTTGGAGCCTGAACAACCATAATTCCCATTGCTTTTAAGAGCTCTTTGCTTTCTTTTATCATTTCATCATTTAATCTTACTAATTGGCTGCTGTATCTTTTCATTGCAAATAAATCTTCTTTTTGCTTTGCTTTTTCATATCTGCTTTTTGCAATGTCTCTTCCTTGTGATCTTTTTTTATGAGTTTTTATTTTAAGTTTAGGAGGTTTCCCATCAAATACATAAACTAATTTTATTCCTTGTTCAAGTAGTGCAATATTTCTGTAGAAAATTCCTGACAAATGACTTGTAATTCTCTTTTTATTATCCATTAAAGGAGTTCCACCCATTTGTCTTATTGTTGAAAGAAATTGATAAAGTGTATTGAAAGCATCAACACACACGATTTTTCCTTTTAGGTCAGAGATTTTTATTTCTTTACGTGGAATAATTTCCTTAATATTTAATCCCATGAATTTAATAATTGAGTGTTATATAAAAAACTTATCTTAAGATTTAAATAACTTGAGTCTCTTTTATTTGTATGAAAATTGACTTTATCCCTATTGATTATGATTACTTTGATTTTGAAGGAAGAAATTATATAAAGATAATTGGAAGAGATTTGAAAAAGAAAAGAATTTGTATTGTTGATTCTTGTGATGTTTATTTCTGGGCAATTTTGAAAGATGGTTTGAAAAAAAGTAGAATAAATAAATTAATTAAAAAAATAAGTAAAATTCAACTTGATTTAAAGGGCAGGAAGACAAAAGTTGAGAAAGTTGAATTACATAAAAAAAAATTTCTTGGGAAAGATGTGGATGTGCTGAAGATTTTTGCTACAAATTATAAGGATTTGCATGATATAGCAGACAAACTTGGAGTTCCTGAAATCGAAAAAAGAAGAGGATATGATTTAGGTTTTATTACTCATTATATTATGGAGACAAAAATTAATCCTTTGAATTGGTATGAAATTTCTGGAGAAGTATTGGACAATTCACAAGAGTTTGGAGGAATTGGTATGAAGTTAGATGTTGATTCATGTATAAAATTAGAAAAATATAAAAAAATTGAAAATAAGAAATTTTCTCCGAAAGTTCTTGCTTATGATATTGAATGTGATGAATTTAAGATAGGGGAAGGTGAAATCCTGATGATTTCTTTGGTTTCAAATAATTTTAGAAAAGTGATAACATGGAAGGGGAAAAAAGTGAAATCAAAACCAAATTATGTGGAGTATGTAAAGGATGAGGCAGAGTTGCTTGAAAGATTTGTTGATGTTGTAAAAGAGGTTTCGCCTGATTTTATTACTGGTTATTTTTCTGATGGATTTGATTTACCTTATTTAAGAGCAAGAGCAATAAAACATAATGTTAAATTGTCTTTAGGTCTTGATGGAAGTCAGCCGAAATTTTCTCGCGGGAGAATGATTACAGGAAAAATAAATGGGATTATTCATGTGGATTTATTGCGTTTTATTCAGACAGCTTATTCTCAATATATGCAATCAGAGACTTTATCTTTGAATGAAGTTGCAAATGAATTTTTAGGTGAATCAAAAAAAGATTTTGAGCACAGGCATTCTTCAAAAGTAGAAGAGGGGGAGTGGAGAAATTATTTTGATTATAATTTGCATGATTCTGTTTTGACTTATAATTTATTTCAGAAATTTTGGCCTGATTTATTAGAGTTTACGAGAACTATGCAGGAGCCTGTTTTTGATGTTTCAAGGAATGGGATGTCTGCGAATGTTGAGGATTATATTATTCATAATCTGCATAAATTTAATGAAATTCCTGAAAAGCGTCCGACTTATGATGAGATTGGTGAGAGACGGAGAAGGGAAAAATATGAAGGTGCTTTTGTGTTGCAGCCGACTCCGGGAATTTATGAGGATATTTGTATTTTTGATTTTACAAGTATGCATGCAAGTATTATTGTTTCTTATAATTTGTCAAGGACTACTTTATTAGATAAGAAAGAAAAAAATTGTATTGAATCTCCTGAATTTGATTTTAATGGTAAGAAGACAAAATTTTATTTTTCAAAGAAAAAAGGATTTCTTCCTGAATTGTTAGGAGAGATTGTTAAGTTAAGAAAGAAATATAAAAAGGAACTTAAAGAAAAACCAGATGCAATAAAGAAGGCTAGGAGTAATGCGTTTAAACTTTTAGTTAATGCTTATTATGGTTATACTGGTTTTTTTGGGGCGAGGTATTATTCTGTTGAATCTGCTGCAACAACTCTTGCTTTTGTGAGGTATTTTAATAAATTGACAATTGAAAAAGTTGAGAAGGAAGGATATAATGTTATTTTTGGAGACACAGATAGTGTGGGTTTTGCTCTTGGTGAAAAGACAAAGGATGATGCAAAAAAATTTCTTAAGAAACTGAATTCAGAACTTCCTGGAATTATGGAACTTGAACTTGAGGATTTTTATAAGAGAGGAATCTGGGTGACAAAAAGAACAGGCGGATTTGGAGCAAAGAAAAAATATGCTTTAATAACAGAAGGAGGGAAGTTGAAAATTAGAGGTTTTGAAACTGTTCGAAGGGATTGGTGCACTTTAGCTCGGGATGTTCAGAATAAAGTTTTGTTTATGATATTAAGATATGGAAAAAAAGAGAAAGCATTGAATTATATTAAGGAAATTGTGAAAAAGGTTAAGAACAGAGAAATTAATTTGAAAAAATTAATAATTCGAACTCAATTGAAAAAGCCGTTGAGTGAATATAAGGCTGTTACTCCTCATGTTGTTGCTGCAAGAAAAATGCAAGAAAAAGAAATGCCTGTAGATCCTGGAAGCTTGATTAAATATTATATTGCAGAAACAAAAGGAAAGAAAAAACTTGTTCGGGATAAAGTGAAACTTCCTGATGAGCGAGGGCAGTATAATATTAAATATTATCTTGGGAAACAAATTATTCCTGCTGTTGAAAATATTTTTCAGGTTTTTGGAGTTGATGTTAAGGAGATGATTGGAGATGGAAAACAGAGGACTTTGGGGGATTTCTAAGAAAATAAAAAATGGAAAAACTAAAACTAATTTTCTCAAAGATTATTTACCCTAAAGCACCATATAATTTTGATTATAGCGTTCATAATCCTTCACATTATCCGACCCCCCTAGTAAAATATGAAAAAGGCAAGTTGTGGTTTTCTTTTAGATTCGGAGATAAATTACTTGGAATTAAATTTACTAATTCTGGCTCAATAAATAAACCTGCAGTTAAGATACAAATTTATTATAATGATGAATTAAGTAAAGATTATTTGAAAGAACTTCTTAAAGAGTTAAGTTATAGATTTCAGTTTGAAAAAGATTATTCTGAATTTTATAAAAAATTTGAAAAAGATGTTTTGGTTGGAAAGGTTTTGAAAAAGTTCAAAGGAATGCATGGATTTTGTATTGAAGGACTTTATGAATATTTGATGATTGCAATTCTTCTTCAGAATGCTAATATTAAGAGGACAGTGCAAATGACTAATTCTATGTTAGGAAATTATGGCGATAAAATAAATTTTGATGGAGTTAATTTGTTTGCAATTTGGAAACCAGAAAGATTAATTAATGTTCCTGAAGAAGAATTGAGAAAACTTAAAGTTGGCTATAGGGCTAAGAGTTTCCTTAGAGCTACAAAAGATTTTCTGGAATTAGATGAATTTGCTATGCGTAAATTGAATGACTCAGAATTGCGAAAAGAATTATTGAAAATTTATGGGGTTGGTCCTGCATCAGTGGATTATATTATGATTGGAGTTTTTAATAGAGAAATTTTAAACACAATTCCTCCGTGGGAGACAAAGATTTATTCTAAATTATTAAAATTGAATACAACTTCTTCTCAAAGAATTATGAACTTTTTAGATAAAAATTATGGGAAATATAGATTTAATATAATTGGATATTTGTTTGCAGATATTTCATGGAAGCATAAATTAAAGAGAATAAATTGGCTGGAAAAGTTATTGCCTTATTGAGTTAGTTATTTAAATTAAATTTTTCTGGTATATTAATGAATAAAGAAGAACTTTTGAAAGAATTAGAATTTTGTTTAAAGTTATGAAAGGAAAGTGGTGGATGTGAGTTTTGGTCAAACCAATAAGTGTGAAGAATGTGCTGTGCCATATTTGTTATTAAAGTTAATCAATGGAGAAGTTATTCATGGTAAAAATGTTAAGAGACTAACATTAAATGATTGGGAGATTTTAAATGAAAATAAAAACTAAAAAAAGAATTTATAGAATAACAAAAATAGTGTGGTTCATAATTGGTGGTTTTATTTTTTTATGGACTGTTTTTTGGTTTGTAAAAGCACATACTTTGCATGATTTTAGTGTTCTTGCTGCAACTATATTATTTGCTATAGGACTTTATGGAGTATTCATTTTTATTGGAATAACTTTGTTATTTTTGTTAATTAAATGGATTGTAAAAAAATTGAAAAAACGAAATTAAATTATTTTTGTTTTTTATTAGAAATTTTCTTTCTTAAATCAAAATAAAAATTTTTATAAAATAAAATAGTTAAAGGTGTAGTTATTAAAATAGCAAATGATTTTATAATATTTGTAATGAAATAAATGACTGAATATTCTATTCCTTTAGGAAAATTGGAAAGATTATCCAAAATGTTTTTTGGTGTAGAAAAAATAAGAGAGATAACTCCTACTATGATTCCTAAAAGAAGAACATATCCAAAAACTTTCCACCATTTTCCTTTTACAATTGATTTACTTTTTTTCATTGATTCCCAAATTCCTGTATTCTCATTCATTAAAATATAAGGAGAAAAAGACCAATAAATTGAAAAGATTAATCCTGGAATTATTAATAATAAAAATAAAGGAATAAGACAAATGAAAAGTAATAAACTAAGTCCAATATATTTCCAAAAATAGTGCAGACCTCCTTTAATAGATTGTTTAAAACTTAAATTTTTTCTTTGAAGGGCAATATAAATAAGTGATATTGTCATAATAATATTTAGAATCATTAATGGTAAAGAAGCTATCAAAAGATTAGGATTATTTGTAATTTCTCCAGAGATTATAATGAGTAAAATAAAAATTGCAGAAGGAATTAAACTAAATAATAAAAATATTTTAAAAAAAAGTTTAAAATTTTTTTTATATTCTTTCCATGATTTTGAAAATAAATCTCCAAACTCCATATAATTATTAAATAAAATTATTTATAAATATTACTTAATTGATTTTAAGATGAATAAAGAAAAAATTTTACATGCAGGTGAAATTGCAAAAGAAATAAAAGATTGGATTAAGCCCATTATTAAGAAAGGTGTTCCTCTTTTAGAAATTGCTGAAAAAATTGAGTCAAAGATTTTTGAACTTGGAGGAGTTCCGGCATTTCCTGTTAATTTAAGTATAAATGAAGTTGCTGCGCATTATACACCTTCGCATGATGATAAAACTTTGGCTTCTGGTTTGTTAAAAGTTGATTTTGGAGTTCATGTTGAGGGATGGCTTTCTGATACTGCTTTTTCTGTTGATTTAGAAGATAGTGACGAGAATGCAGAATTAATTGAGGCAAGTGAAAAGGCTTTGGAAAATGCAATTAAAGTTGCGCAGAAGGATGTTGCTATAAGTGATATTGGAAAAGAAATTCAGGACACAATTGAGGATTATAATTTTTTGCCTGTTATTAATTTGTCAGGTCATGAGATGATGCAATATGACTTGCATGCTGGTTCAGTTATTCCAAATATTGAGAATGAGAAAAATAAAATTTTGAAAGAAGGATTGTATGCTATTGAACCATTTGCAACAAATGGCAATGGAAAAGTTCATGATGGGAAACCTTCTGGAATTTATGTTTTAATAGATGAAAAGAATATTAGAAATCCTGATGCAAGAAAAATTTTAGGATTTATTCTTGAGAATTATAAAACACTTCCTTTTTGTTCACGTTGGCTTGTTAAAGAATTTGGGACAAAAGCCCTGTTTGCATTAAAACAATTGGAAAAAAATGGAAATCTTCATCATTTTGCACAACTTGTTGAAAAATCAGGAAGCAAAGTTAGTCAGGCAGAAGATACAATTTTAGTTGATGAGAAAGTTATTGTGACTACGAGGTAATCAGTCTACTTCTAATTCTTTTCTTTTTATCTCTCCGCATGTAGGACAAAGACCATGACTTAATCTATTTTTATATTCAATATTTAATTTTTTATATAAGTCTGGTTCTTTTTCTTCAGAGATCCAACTATTCTCATTGAGTTTGATTTTTTTACATTCATAACATGTTGTTAAAATTTTATTTTCCATTTTTATCCTAAATAACTTGTTTCGTTTGGAATTGCTGCTTTTGCAGATTTTAAAAAATTATCTTCAATTTTTTTGTAAACTTCTATTGTTGATTTATTTACACTTGGCTTAACTTTTTTTAATGCTTCATCAAAATGTTTTTTCTTTACTTGTTTTGATTCTATAGATTCTCTTAAAGAAAGCAATGCTGCTTCTCTGACCAAAGCTTCTAAATCAGCCCCAGTATAACCTGTAGTTTTCTTTGCAATTTCTTTTATATCAATTCCTTTTGCTAAAGGCATTTTTTTTGTGTGAATTTCTAATATTTTTAATCTACCTTCTTCTTCTGGAGCATTTACTAAGAAAATTTTATCAAATCTTCCTGGTCTTAATAATGCAGGGTCGAGCATGTCTGGTCTGTTTGTTGCGCCTATTACTAAAACATCATTTAAATCTTCTAGACCATCCATTTCAGCTAACATTTGATTCAAAACTCTTTCTGTAACTTTTGTTCCTGTTTCTGCTCCTCTTTTTCCTGCTAAAGAATCTATTTCATCAAAAAATACTACACAAGGAGCAACTTGTCTTGCTCTCTCAAAAATTTTTCTCATTCCTTCTTCTGATTTTCCTACCCACATACTTAATAATGAAGGTCCTTTTACTTGTATAAAATTTGCTTCTGATTCTTTTGCAACTGCTTTTGCTAAAAGTGTTTTACCTGTTCCTGGAGGACCATATAATAAAATTCCTCTTGATGGTCTGATGCCCATTCTTTCAAAACTTTCTGGATATTTAATTGGCCATTCTACTGCTTCTTTTAATTCCTGTTTAATTGTAATTAATCCTCCTATAGAATCCCATCCTACACTTGGTGTTTCGACTAAAACTTCTCTCATGGCAGATGGTCTGACAACTTTAAGAGCAGCCATAAAATCATCTTGTTTAACAATTAATTTTTCTAAAATTTCTTTTGGAATTTCTTCTCCTTCTTCTAATTTTAATTTTGGAAGAAATTTTCTTAAAACATTCATTGCAGCTTCTTTTGCCAAAGATTCTAAATCTGCTCCAACAAATCCATGGGTCATTGAGGCAAGTTCATCTAAGTTAATTTTTTTTTCTAAGGGCATTCCTCTTGTATGGATTTTTAAAATAGCTAATCTTCCTGCTTTGTCAGGAACATTAATTTTTAATTCTCTGTCAAATCTTCCTGGACGTCTTAGAGCAGGGTCAATAGCATTGATTCTATTAGTTGCACCAATTACAATTACTTTTCCTCTTGATTTAAGACCATCCATCATTGTTAATAACTGGCTTACAACTCTTCTTTCAACTTCTCCTCCAACATCTTCTCTTTTTGGAGCAATTGCATCTATTTCATCAATAAAAATTATTGCAGGCGCAGTTTTTTCTGCTTCTTCAAATATATTTCTAATTTTCTTTTCACTTTCTCCGTAAAACTTGGACATTATTTCTGGTCCATTCAATAAAATAAAATTTGCTTCTGATTCATTTGCAACTGCTTTTGCCAAAAGTGTTTTACCTGTTCCAGGAGGCCCATGCAATAAAACTCCTTTTGGAGGTTCTACTCCTAATTTTTGAAATATTTCCGGATGTTTTAATGGGATTTCAACCATTTCTCTTATTTTTTTAATTTCTTCAGAAAGTCCTCCAATATCCTCGTAGGTTATCTCAGGAATTTTTTCATCACTTAATTCAACTGCTTTAGGATTAAGAACAACTTCAGTATTCTCTCTTATAATCACTGGTTGATTTGGATTTGCATTTACTATTATAAATTTAATTTGAGTAATACCTCCTCCGAGATTTCCAAAAAAATTTCCAAATTCTTCTCCAAATATATCTCCAAATCCTTCACCGAGGCCCATCTCTGAAAATAAATCTTTTCTTCTTTGAACTCCTCCAAGAACAACGATATCTCCTTTTAGAACTACTCTTCCTAATAATCCTCTTCTTAAACTTTCTGCATCTGCTTGAACCATAATCCCTTTTTGTGCAGGAGCAATAATAACTTTTTTTGCTTCTTTAACATCGGCTTTACTTATTGATACAATATCCCCAACTCCAACTCTTGCATTTTTTCTTAAAATTCCATCTATTCTGATTATTCCTTGTCCAACATCTGCAGGATAAGATTTATCTACTATTGCAACAGTTTCTCTTTTTCCTTTGATAATTATTACATCTCCTTTTTTAATTTCTAATTCTCTCATTACTTCAGAGTCTATTCTAACAATTCCTTTATATGCATCATCTTGCATTGCTTCAACAACTTTAAGCTGAATTTGTTTTTTTGCCATTATACTATTTTCTCCTTCTTATTTACATATAAAAGTGCTTGTCCATCATTTAATCTTAAGACTTTGTTACCTATTCTTTTTTCGTAATCCTCAATTATAGATTTTTCTTTTGTATTAAAATGAGGGCTAATTATTTTATCCGTGAAGTTCATTCCATTAAAATTATTTAATCCAACTTTATTTTCATCAAAAGGGGAAGCAATATCAATATATTTTCCAGCTAAAACACTTCCAGCACTTACTCCAACATAAACAACTCCTTTATTTAGTAATCTTTTTATTTTTGGAATAAATTCTTCTTCTCTAAATCTTTTAGCAAGATAAAAAGTGTTGCCCCCTTCAACAAAAATAGAATCCGCTTCATCTAATAAATCATAATTAGGATTCTTATCTAAATCAAAATCTATCAAATTTTGTTTGAGGATTCCCTGCCTAAGAATTTCTTTTTTTGCATCTGCAATCCATGAAGAATCATCTTCACCATTAGCAGCAGTAGGAATATAAATTATTTTAATTTTATCTGCAGGTTTTCCAACTAAATCTATAAATTTATTGAATATACCCGCGTTATCAAAACCTGATGAAGTTAGTAAAATTTTCATTTTTCTAATTTTCTATTTAATTTATTATTCATAAAGTTTAAACTTAATTTTCCTATATCTTCAAAACATAATCTTACCATATCGTTCATTATTTTTTCCTGTTCTTTCATGAATGAAACAATCTCTTTAGGAATTGAGACAGCATAACTATTTCCTACTAATCTCATTTTAACTTTAAATTCTTTATTTTTTAAATTTATGAATTTATTATATTCCTGTTCGTCTAATGGATGGATTATTTTTGCATTGCATTTAGGACAGATTAATGTTCTGAAAAGAAATCCGTTTTTTATTAGTTTTGCTTTTTGCATTTTTATATTGCACTTTTTGCATAAAATTGTATTGTCAAATATATCTGTCATTTTGATTATGTGCCGTATCTTAACGATACGGCTGGGTTGAAAAGAGGTATGAATGTATACACACCAAAGTATATACAATAAGTGTATATTTAAATATTTCGGTGATGAAATTTAAAAATTGTAAAATTTCATTTTCACACATTTTAAAAATATCTTTTGTTTTTTTATTTTATGGATATTAAAGATATAAAAAAAGCAGGCATTGATGATGCTGAAGAGATTAAAATAAAAAAAATAAAAACAAAAGGAAAAGATATTAATGTTGAGGAAATAGTTATAAAGAGAGAAGAGAAAAAAGGAAAAGTCTGGAAATTAATGAATCACTTAAAAAAATTTTGGAATAAATTATGGTTTTTATTGTGGAAAGACGATAGTTTAAAGGGATGGATTTTCTCAATTGTTTTTTTATTTATTATTATAAAATTTCTTTTTTTTCCTTTGTTGAGTTTAGTAACAGGAACAACTTTGCCATTGGCAATTGTTGAATCATGCAGTATGTATCATGATGGATTTATTTTTCATGATTATGATGGTTGGTGGCAGACACATGAATTAAAATATTCATCTTATGAAATAGGAAAAGCAGATTTTGGAAATTTTTTATTTAAGAACGGTTTTAATAAAGGAGATATACTTTTTATAATAAAAGCTAAACCAGAAAAATTGGAGATAGGTGATGTGATAATTTTTGATAGAGGAGAAGGAACTCCAATAATTCATAGAATAATTAGAATTACAAAAGAGGATGGAAAATATTTCTTTTCAACAATTGGAGATAATAATAATGGGCAATTAAGTATTGAAAAAAATATTAGAGAAGAACAATTGATGGGAAAAGCTATTTTTAAGATAACTCCTTTTATTGGATGGGGGAAATTAATCTTTTTTGAAGGAACCAGGGCTCCATCTCAAAGAGGTCTTTGTAAGCAGAATTAATTTAAATTAAGGAAAGATTTTTAAATTAAAAAAATAAAGATTAAGAATAAATATGAGGAAAATTACTATTTTTATTTAAGATGGAATTTTGTCCAAAGTGTGGTGCAGTTCTTGTGCAGAAAAGAAAAAATGAAGGATGTCCAAGATGTAATTATTCTGCAAAGGGAAAAATGAAATTAACTGCATCTGAAAAGATAAATGATAAACAAGAAGTTGCAGTAGTATCAAATAAAGATATGCAAGTTTTGCCAGTTGTTGACGAGAAATGTAAAAAGTGTGGAAACAAAGGAGCATATTTTTGGACAGTTCAGACTCGAGCAGGAGATGAAGCAGAAACAAAATTCTTCAAATGTACAAAGTGTGAATATACCTGGAGAGAGTATAGATAGTGGGTTTTTCTTTTCAAAATGGGTTTCTTTTGAAAAAGAAACTACAGTGGTAGAAAACTCAAAATGACACTGTAAAAGAAAACTATCTTGCACTTTGTGGATTAAGAAGTTTTTCTTCCAATTCTTTCTGCATAACCACATTTACCACATTTAAGTAATATGAGATTATCTTCATCTGAATAAAAAATTCCCATATCAATTATTTGAGCTTTGTTGTATCCACATCTTTTACAAATATGTTCATAATCTGCAAAAGTGTTTTTATCTTTTGCAATTCCTTTTCCTTTTGGTTTTTGTTGTTCAATTTTGTTTTCTACAATTAATCCTTTATTTGATTTTTTAGAAAATCCGCATTTAGGACATTGAGAAATAAACTTCTCTTTTTCTTTTTTAGGTATTAGCATACTTCCACATTTTGGGCAAAAATTTATTGACATTATATAACTTAAAAAAGAATATTTTTAAAGTTTCTTTAACCTTAAAATTAAAGGCTCCATAGCTCAGTCTGGTTAGAGCACCGGACTCTTATGAATAACTTTCTTTAGAAAAGAAAGCTCTGCGCTCAGAGAAACTAAAAGTGCTTCGTGAGAAATCCGGGTGTCGGGGGTTCAAATCCCTCTGGGGCCATTTCAAAAAATTTATATATTCTAAAAATATTTTTATAATATGACACAAGTAATAAAAAGAGGCGGAGTGCGACAGAAGTTTATGCCTGAAAAGATAAGAAGGTCTGTAAGAAAAGCTGCTACAGGAGCAAGAGTTTCTCAAGCGAGAACAAGAGAATTGGTTAGTGATGTAGGAAATTCTGTAATTGATCTTTTCAAGAACAAGAGACTTGTAAAAGCTGTAGATATAAGAAAATCTATTTTAGGAAGGCTGAACAGGCGAGTGAAATCTGTTGCTTCATCATGGAAGAGAGCTGAAAAGAAAAAGAAAAAATAATTTAGATTAAATTATTTTTCTTCTAGAATTGATTGTATTGTCCACTTTTTAGTAGACTTTAGTTTTCCAACAATTGCTTTTCCTTTTTTCTTTCCTTTATAATTTGTATGACTTAAAGGAACTGTTCTGAAACTTGACTTAATGAATAAATCTGGAGATTTCTGACGCCATCTTTTGTAATTTTCTGTTTGCCTGGGATATTGACCTTTTTCTTTAAATTTTTTAATTTGTTTATTTGTTGGCATATTAACCTTTCCTATGTTTAAAGAATTCAATTTGTCTGAAACGTTTCATTACATGTTTGTAACTTCCTTTTGGAACCAGCACTTTTGTCTGAGCTTCATTTAACAGTCTAAAATCATATTTAGAAACTGGTTCTTTTAATTTGGATTTTCCAGGATATTTTTTCCAGCGAGTTTCTGTTTTCTTTTTATATTGAAGCACCATAATTGAGATTACTTTTTTTTCTTTTGTTTGGATTTATATAAAAAATAAATAGCTATAGCTCCAAGAGCAACAAAACCCCAAATAATTCCAATTAAATATCCTAATTGATCTTTGGCAAAGATTAAGAATAAAACTACTATTACTAAATAAATTCCTGCAAGAGCTATTGGAATATTCATGAAAGGGTTTTCTTCATATTTGGTATTTTTATTTACCATTTCCTCTTTTATAAAATTTTTAATTGAAGAGAATTTTTAAAGTTTTCTCTATGAAATTCTTAAATTAATTTTTTCGGGGCAGATAATCAGAATCATCTAATTAGTTTCTGTATGTTTTCAATCGCGTCTGCAACTTCTCTACCTTTTTTTGTTAGTTGTATAATTTTTATTCGCCCCTTTTTTTCAAAAACAACTAACTTCAACTGTTCTAAAGTTTGCAGAATCTTTACTGCGTGGCTGTAAGTACAGTCTATCTCTTTCGCCAATAAACTACCATACCTCATTCGTGTATTCTTTTTCAAAGAAACCAACATTAAAGCTGGCTTTCTTCTAAAAAAGATATCAAAATTGTCTTTCATTTGATATGTAACCTATATATTCCAGATAGGATATTCCTTATAAATCTTTTGAATTATGCGTATGTGAATATATATTTGGTAATATTTATTAATGATTAATATTATTGAATTTTATGGAAAATAAGAAGAAATCTCTTAAGAAATCTAAAATATTAGCTGTAGGAGATATTCACGGAGACACTGGTCTTGTAAAGAAATTAGCGAAAAAAGCTAAAGATGAGAATGTTGATTTAATAATTTTAACAGGGGATTTAACTTTTGCAGAGCATTCAACAAAGAATTTGATTGGTCCTTTTGTAAAGGAAAAAAAACAGGTTTTGTTAATACATGGAAATCATGAATCTGTTGCTACTGTTGACTTTTTGACTGAAATGTATCCTAATACAAAAAATATTCATGGCTATTCTTTTGTGAAAGAGGATTTAGGTGTTTTTGGAGCTGGAGGAGCTGATATGGGAATTAATGCTGTAAGGGAAGCAGAGATTTTTAAATTGTTAAAAGAAGGACATGAAAAAATTAAAGATTCAAAGAAAAAAGTTATGGTTACTCATATGCATCCTTGGGGAAGTAAGTCAGAATTTTCAGGATTTCCAGGAAGCAAGGCAGTTGAGAAAGCGATTAAAGAATTTAAGCCAGATATTGCTCTTTGTTCTCATATTCATGAAGCTTCTGGAGTAGAAGAATATTTTGGAAAAACTAAAGTAATTAATGTTAGCAGAAAGGCGAAGATTTTTGAGATTTGATTCTAAAAACTTATAAATACCTTTAATTGTATTTGAGAACATGCTTAAAAAGAAAAACAAGTCCAATGAACAGAAATTGGCTGAAAGTTATTTTCCTGTTGATGAAAGTGATGTAAAACATGCTATTGAAAAAAAATATTCAAAAGGAATTACTTTGGAAAAACTAGCGCCTAAAAGAAAAGTGCGTACAAATAAGAAAAGAAAATCTAGAAAGAGAAAAGTTTCTAGAAAAAAGGGAATTAAGAAAAAATATGTTCCTTCAAAGATTAAGTTGAAAGAAGGAGGTTATGAGTTGGTTATTACTGAGAAGCCACAGGCAGCTGTTAAAATTGCGAATGCTCTTGGAAAAGCTGTTCAAAAGAATTTTAATAAAGTTCCTTATTATGAAGTTGAAAGAGAGGGGCATAAGATAATTGTTGCTTGTGCTGTTGGACATTTATTTACTTTGAGTCAAAATGTTTCTGGTTCCTGTGTTCCTATTTTTGATGTTTCATGGGTTCCGAATTATTTAGCGAGAAAAAAGGATTTTACAAAAAGATATTATGATACTTTACTGAAGTTAGCGAGAAATGCAGGGAGTTTGGTTGTTGCTACTGACTATGATGTTGAGGGGGAGGTTATTGGATGGAATGTTGTGAGGTTTATTTGCAATCAGAAAAATGCTTCACGAATGAAATTCTCGACTTTGACAAAGGACGAGTTGAATGAATCTTATGAGAAGAAAAATAAGAGTATTGATTGGGGGCAGGCGATTGCTGGTGAAACTCGGCATTATTTGGATTGGTTTTATGGTATTAATTTGTCTCGGGCTTTGATGAATGCGATTAAGACAACTGGAAAGTTTAAGATAATGTCTATTGGAAGAGTGCAAGGTCCTGCTTTGAATTTAATTGTTCAGCGTGAGAAAAAGATTAAGAATTTTAAGCCAGAAAAATATTGGCAGGTTTTTATTTCTGTTAAGAATTCTCATGTTATTGAGTTAAAGTATAATAAAGATATTTTTGATAAAAAGGAGCTTGATAAGTTTAATGATTTGATTGGAAGGAAGGTTGTTGCAGAGACAATAAAGAGACAGGAGTTGTTGCCTCCGAATCCGCCGTTTAATTTGACGACTTTGCAAACAGAGGCTTACAAGTTTTTTGGAATTACTCCTTCCCGGACTTTGCAAATTGCTCAATCACTTTATTTGTCTGGGGTGATTTCTTATCCAAGAACTTCTTCGCAGAAACTTCCTGCTTCAATTGGTTATGAAAAGATTTTGAAAAAACTTGCTGGATTTTATGGTGTTGAGAATTTGATTAAAAAGAAAAAACCTATTGAGGGAAAAAAATCTGACCCTGCACATCCTTCTATTTATCCTACTGGTGTTGTTCCTAATTTATCTGGAGAGGATAAGAAAATTTATGAATTGATTGTTAAGAGATTCTTGAGTTTGTTTTGTGAGAATGCTGTTAAGGATAATAAGAAGATTTTAGTTAAGGTTGATGGTTTGATTTTTAGTGTTAGTGGTTATGAGATTGTTAAAAAGGCGTGGCTTGAGATTTATCCTTCTAAGATGAAAGAGAATAAGCTTCCTGATTTGAATGGAGAGGTTAAGATAATTAATGTTCGTGATGAAGAAAAGGAGACGCAACCACCTAAGAGATATTCGCCTGCTTCTATTCTTTCTGCGCTTGAGAAAAGGAATTTGGGAACAAAGGCGACTCGTGCTTCAATTCTTGAGACACTTTATAATCGGGGTTATGTTCAGGGCAAGAGTATTGAGGCAACTTCATTGGGGATTTCTTTGATTGAGAGTCTTGAGAAATATTCTCCAATTATTATTGATGAAAAGCTTACGCGGAATTTTGAAAAAGGAATGGAGCAGATTGTTGAAATGAAAGATAAAAAGAAACAAGATAAGAAAGAAGGGGAGATTATTGAGGGAGCTAAGAAAGTTATTAGTGGAATTGCGAGTGATTTTGAGAAAAATGAGAAAAAGATTGGGCAAGAGCTTTTGACTGCAGAGTTGAAGTTAAGAGAGAGGAAGAAAGAGGAGAATAAGCTGAAGATTATTTGTCCTGTTTGTAAGAAAGGGAATTTGGCAATTACTTATTCAAGGAAAACTCGAAGGCAGTTTGTTGCTTGTGATGCTTATCCTGATTGTAAGAATACTTATTCATTGCCTCCAAATGGCGTGATAAAAAAGACAGATAAAGTTTGTGATGAATGTGGTTTTCCAAAATTAATGAGATTGAGTAAAGGAAGACGACCTTGGGTTTTTTGTTTTAATCC
>CAYPBD010000001.1:0-37527 GCA_964408905.1 Candidatus Woesearchaeota archaeon | reverse complement strand
CTATGACATGTCCCTGTCGCGGACATAACCCGGGTTCGACTCCCGGCGTGGGCGTAAGATTTAAAAATTTGTAATTCATTTCATAAACATGGCTAAAAAATTAGGTAAAAGAATTTTAGTTGCAATAATTTCAGCAACTATAGGAGGATTTTTAGGTTCATATATTGGAGGATTAATTTCTCCAGAAATCTGGGTAAAAGTTCTTGGGGCTTTTATTGGTGCTGTAGCTTTGGGCACATTAATTCCTGTATTATTCTTAAAGAGAAAGAAATAAAACTCCCTCAGTCATTTTGTTGAGGGCGTACCAGAACCTATTTAAACTAAATTCTTCTAATAATATTACTTAACTTCGGTTAAGGTTATCTGACTTCGGTTAGATAAGGGAAGATATGAATTTCTGTTTATTTCTTCCCATTAATATTTTTAAGAATTAAATCATTCTTTTTTGCAACTTGCCCAGAATTCATTTTTCTCTAAATTTGCTTTGAAATGGCTTTCTCCTTTTACTCTAAGTTCCCAATAAATTGTTTGTCCTTTAACTGTATTAATTCTCCTAGCAATTTTTACTAAAGCTCTTTTAGCTGCTCCTTTTTTTTGAGGAGATGAATTAGGATCTTTAAGTTTTTCTTCTTCCTCTTTTTTCCATTTTAAAACTTCTTGCATTTCTTCTTGAATTTCTTTATATCTTTCTTCAATTTCCTTTTTAGTTAAAGGAGGAGTTTTATGATGATATCCTTGTAGCATTTTTATTTGAGGTTTTTTTAATTTAAATAATTTCTTAATATCAAAATCCTTAAAAAGATGTTTTTCTAAATAAAATAATGAGAGGTGTTAAATGGCTGACCCAAGACTTTTAAATTATATTAAAGCTTCTTTAGCGAGGAAAATTCCTATTGCACAAATAAAAAATAGTTTATTTGCAAAAGGTTGGCAGAATTCTGATATAAATGAAGCAATTAATTTGGTGACTCAGAAAAAACCCTCTCCTGTTCAAAGACCTAGAAGACAAATACCTGTTCAGAGGAGACCAGTTCAAAGAAAAACAGTTCAACCGATTCAACCTTCACAACCAATTTCAAGGCAAAGACCAATATCTTCTCAAGGAGGTTATCCTGCGACAACTATGGGCAAACACAAGGAAGCTAAACCAAAAATTAATTTAATTTTTGTATTTGCAGGAATATTTGCAGTTCTTTTGATTGGATTAATTGTTTTTTTAATTATTAGAAATGCTTCAATAATTTCAGATGAAGAACTTTCACAAGGAATTTCACTTGATTTAAAAGAAAATAAAGCAGTCAAGTTTAAGATAGATGATGAACAGCATTCTATGACAGTTGATTCAGTTTCTGGTGATTCTGTTAGTGTGACTGTGCAAAGTGATCCTGTAAGTTTAACATTGAAAATTGGTGAAAATAAAAAAATTGATTTTGAACAAGATGGAGTATATGACCTTTATATTAAATTAAATGATATTGTTGAGGGAAAAGCAGATTTCTTATTAAAGAAAATAGCAGAGGAATGTGTTGAAGATTGGAACTGCACTGAATGGAGTGAATGTGAAGATGAAGAACAAACAAGGGAGTGTACTGATTTAAATGAATGTGGAACAGAAAATGATAAACCTGATGAGATTCAAGAATGTGAGATTATACTTAGTTGTTCTGAGCAAAATGGAACTATTTGTTCTGGAACAGAAACTTGTAATGGAACTACAATAAATTCTTCTGAGGGAGATTGTTGTCTAGGAGAGTGTGAAGAAATTGAGATTGAACTTGAGACTATTGTTTGTGAAAATGATGATATAGATTGCTTAATCAATGCCTCAGAAACATGCCATCCTGCGAAGGTGAAATATAATATTACGATTGATATGAGTATTCTTGGGTGGATACAAGACCATTCTTATTATTATGAAATAAAAGGATTGGAGGATAATAAATGTGAATTTTATAAGGAGTTGTTGAGTGTAAATGGAAGTTATACTGAAGATGGAAGGCAATTATTAAAAGATGACCAGGATTTGAATGATTCAGAAATTGATGATTTGGAACAAGAACAAAATGATGCATTAGCAGAGACTATAGGAAGTTCAGGTACTTGTAAATTTCCGATTTCTGTTCTTGAAGATTATTTGACAGATGTTAAAGATGGAACTTTTAGTTCTTTTTCAGAAGATGATATTGATGATTATCAATGCACTGGAGAAAATGGTTTTTGGTAATTAATTATTAATAACTAAATCTCTCATGTGATATTCTTGTGGCTGTATATAATTATAAATTTCATTAGCAGTATTTCTATTAGTTGTGTATCTTGAACTTGAAGATTCAACACTTGAGAAATCTCCTGTATAAAGCATTTCTTTAAGTTCCTGAGGAGAAACTTCTTTTCCTGCATCAAGAGGATAAATTTGTCTCATGTTTTCCCAATTTCCATTTGCATCATAATCAGTTAGAATTAAATAATCAAATAAACCATTATCTGTATAATAATCTTGGCCAAAAACTTCCTGTTGTATTTCATAATTATTTTTGTCAAATCTCTGGTATACAACTTGTTCAAGGTTTCCTGAACTTGCATTTTCAGAATTCCAATAATTGTCTGGATTATTAAATTTAAAATCTGTAAAATATACACAGTAATTGTAATCATCAAATTCTATTGCAGTGGCATCCAGAACTCCATTTTCCTGATTAACTCTCTTAGTTGCTTGTCCTTTGTTATTATATTCCACAATTTTTACTTTATCATCATATCTCATAGGAACATAATAAGCATTTCCTTCTAAAGGATTATTTTCTTTTTTCTTCATAAATTTTGCAAAATAAATATCCATAAATTCTTCAGGAATACAATTAACATGCCAGAAATCATCAAATGCAACTGTTGTCCCTATTCCACTAGTTGTATGTGCAAATGGTTCTTGATTATCAATGTAAACATCTTCGGATTGGTCAAAAGCGTCTTCGTAACCTTCCATTTGATATAATGCAGAATAATCAATGTGTTCGTAATTTATTTGTGCGGAATTTGCATGAGTTTCAACTCTTTCTCTAATTTTCTTGTTACCATCAAGTACTTCATAAGATGCATCATGACCAGCAGATTCTAATCCCCAGTCATGCATGAGAAAATGTGTAACTTCATGGGAGAATACATTTCCTGCGTTGTAAAAGAAAGGATATTCATATGGGTCTTCAAACACCCCCTGAACACCATTTAACCATAAGGTTGTATTATTTTCCATAACTCCGGATGCATAGTCACTTAACATGTAACTATAAACTAATTTATCTAAACTTGGTTTAATCGCAGAAGTATTCCACATATTAAAAGAATAATTTGCTACATTAATGAGATGAGGTTGATATAATGATTTAAGATAAGAATCATCATTAAGCCCTTCTAAATCAGGAATAACATTTGATTCAGAGCCGTGAGCCTGTCTTATGAGAGGTATTAATTCTTGTTCATCTTCAAAAATTTTCTTTTGGTCTTTTTTATTAAAATGTATTTTTATTGGGTCCATTATTGGAGTATACCATGAAGGGTGCCATTGTTCTGGATTGAGGTTGCATGAAGCACCTACTAAAGCTAATATTGCTGCTAATAGTAAATACTTAAGTTTTTTCATAATGATGGCTTTATTCTTTCATTTATAAATTTTAAGAAATTAGTCTAATTCCCAAGTTATTGTATAATCACTAAATGTGAGTTTTGTATAATCTGTAATTGCTTTAGCTGCTTTATCTTCATCTAAATCTTGTACAAATTGTCCTATGACTTCTTGTTCTTTTTGTTCAAATCCTTTTGGGAGTCCACTAGAAACAGCAGGGAACATATACTTTATCTTTAAGAAATCCAATATTGCTGATTGCTGATATGCATCATATTTTGATAGGTTCATATCAATACGAGCTGAAATAGAACCTTTTTTGGGGTTAAAAGCATCTTGTCCTTCTTTTGATGCAACAACTTTAAGCCATCTTTCTGAATTTCTTGGATGTTGAATATTTTTTGGACGCTGGAAAGAATCTATTACTAATCCATACATCTCTTCTGTTCCAGGAACTTTAAATGAACCATAGTCTTGATGATAAACTTGCTCTGAAGCTTTGAATTCTCCATTTGCCCAATCTCCCATAATATTAAATGCACCCTCTCCTGAAATTATTCGTCTTGTTGCTTGGTCCCATGTTACATTTAAATTATCAGGATTAACATAACTTAGATATCTTTCAAATATATAAAAAGCTTCCAAAAGCCTTGGGTCATCTGCATAAGTTACTCTTCCATTAACCCAGTCTTCATAAAAATCAATTCCAATGCTTGCTATAATTTGGTCAAAAGCATGTTGGGCTGTCCAGGTAGTTCCCATTTGAATTGGGTATTTTATTCCTGCTTGTTTTAATTTATCACATGCTTCAAAAAAACTATCCCATGTATTTAATTCATTGGGTTTTATATCATATTTATCAAGAATTTTTTGATTATACCAAACAACATTTGTTCTATGAATATCTACTGGAACAGAATAATAATGTCCTTTAAATTGGCACATTGCTTGTACTACTCTTGGTACTATTTGCATTAATTTTTCTAATCTCCAAATAGAATCTACATTTTCTAATAAATTTGCATCCACAAAAGTTTTTGTTTCATAACCTGCATGTATTTGAAAAGCATCAGGGGCTTCTTTTGAAAAAACCATTGGTTTAACAAGTTCAAATAATGTAAGTCCTCCACCTCCTTCACTTCTGCTTATTACAGGTGTTGGTATAACTGTTGTCTGAGGATATTTTTTTGAGAATACATCTGTAAGTGCATCTATTGCTGCTTGTTCTCCTGGAGATGTCCACCAGTGATAAAATACTAAAACATCAGTTTCTGTTTTAGATTTAATTATTAAATTTGAAATTCCACCTATTAATACTGAGATTATTACTAATGTGATTAATATAATCTTCACTATCTTTTTTGTTGAATTCTTCTTTGGCATCTCTTTTTATTATATAAAAATCTAAATATATAAATCCTTCGTGAAATCCTTTATATCAAAAACTTTAAAAGATATTTTCTCTTTTAGTATATATGGAAGACGAAATGGAAAAACAACAAAATTCTGAAGAAGAGTCAAAAGAAGCACCTGTTGAGGAAACTTCTAAAGAAACTTCAGAAGAAATGAAACCTGAAGGCAATGAAAAGCCTGCAGAAGAAATGCCTAAAGAATCTGAAAGTTCTGAAGAAAAGGCGGAATAATTTAATTGAAACTTTTTCTTTTTTTATTTTTTTTAACAACAACTTTATATAATCTGAAGCGAAATATTAATTATGGGGTGGAAAATATTTGTCAGTTTTATTTTTATCTTGCTTGTTAGTTCATTATTAATTTTTTATTGGTTTATTCCATTTAAAACAATAGAATTTGGAGTTAGTGGAGGAAATTCTAATTTTAATTTAAATAATAAATCAAGTAATATGCAATTTTATCAAAATATGAGATATCCTAATTCAAGAATTTCCTATCAGATTTATGATTGCCCTTTACAAAAGGAAAATGATATGGAAAGAGCTTTTGAAATAATTTCAGAAGGAAGTATTCTTGATTTTTATCCTGTGGATTCTGATGAACAAATTTCTGTGACATGTGATAGTAAAAATAAAATGGAAGAGGGATTATTTATTGCAGGAGAAGGTGGTCCAACGAATATAACTCGGGCAGGAAATTTTAATGTTATCCTTCATGGAAGTATTTTATTAATTAGGGATTCTAAATGTGAAACCCCTAATATTGCTATACATGAATTATTGCACACTCTTGGTTTTGGTCACTCAGAGAATCAAAATAATGTGATGTATCCGATTACAAAATGTGGGCAAACTATTGGAGAGGATATATTTCAATTAATAGATGAACTTTATTCTTTTCCAAGTTATGAGGACCTTGTTTTTGAAAATGTTTCAGCTGTAATGCATGGAAGATATCTCAATGTGAATATGAGTGTTAGAAATAATGGGTTAAGAAGTTCTGAAAAATCTAGAATAATAATTTCTGCTGATGATAAATTTGTGAAAGAAATTGATTTAGATAGTTTGAAAATTGGATATGGAAGAAGAATAAGTTTAGGAAATGTTTGGGTTTCGCAAATAAATGTAGAAGAGTTGGAATTTTTCATAGATTATAATCTTACTGAATTAGAAAAAAAGAATAATAAAATTATATTAAAAATAAAAAATAAATAAAAATTAGTCATCAAGATTTAAATCATCGATGTCTTCGTCAAGAAAATCAAAATCCTCTTCAGCGATTAAGTCGTCCTCCATTTTTTTAAACTGCTAGGTCAGCTCTTTTTATTTTATTTTTAATAAGATAATTAGTTTTTAAATATTTCTATGGATATACATTGTTAAGTTAATTGGTCTTTTTAATAGATAAATTTTTAAGTAGTTTATCTTTAAATGAATCATGAAATTCAAACCCACAAAAAAGAAAGTAATTATTAGTTTAGTCATTCCTCTTTTGATTATCTTTATTTTTCTTATTATAATAGAATTAAGCAATCCAATTTGTATTATGAGACATGATTGTAAAGGAGATATGCTTTGCATAGAAACTTGGGAGCATGAATGTTCAGCATTTGAAATTGCTTATAATAATATTGAATTTTTTATTCTTCTCTATATAATTCTCTGTCTATTAACTTATTTAATTTATAGTTTATTTGAGAGAAAAATTAAGAGGAAAGATTAATCAAATCCAACCATTTATTCTCGCTATTCAATTTTAAGTCCGTCGCTAATTCATAAGGACATTTATTTATTGTTTGGTGTTTAGTAATGAAATTATAATAAATTTCCCAAACCTCTCAAAATTGCATTAGCACTTTCTATTGAATTTTTTTCTTATGAATTAATTTTAGAATTCCTTTCATTTTTTAAAAAATCCCCCCACCCAGAATCGAACTGGGACGAGTCGGTCTACAGCCGACGGCTCTACCACTAAGCTATGGAGGGGTAATGCCTATATTACTCTCAGTGCATCATTTACTTTGTATCTGACGCAGAGGGCTCTAAAAAAGATATTCAAAGATATTTTTAAAAGTTATTATTGGACTTTTGTTTCTAAACTTTTCTTTGCATTATCCCATTTCTGTTTTCTTCCACACATATTTGCACGGTTTGTCTTTGTATATTTGTCATAAATACTTTCAAAATCAATAGAACAAGTTCTCACTTTTCCATCTGGTCCTACACATAGATTATCCTTATAGTATCCGCAATAGTTATTATCTGACATTTGACCTCATTAAAATTTAATTAGAACGAAGTCTCAACTAAAAGAAAAATTCAAATTCTTTATACTGAGACATATTAAGCATATTTAAGAAATAAAAAAGAAGTTTATAAAATTAATTGTTAGCAGAATTAATCATCAATTTCTTTTCTTCCTTGTTCTGCCATGAAGAAAGCTCTGTTTGATTGTGTTTCGTGAATCTTGCCTTCTTTTTCATATATTGCAGTTGCAGTGGGTAATGCAAATTTTCCAAGCACACCAATCTTAGAATAAATTATGTATGAAAGTATTCTATTTTCTCCTGCTTCTAATTTTTCAAATCCCCATTCAATTCTTTTACTTTTTTCATTTATTCTTTTAGGATGTTCACCTCCAAATCTTTCATGAATCTTAACTAATGGTGGAAGTCTGTCTATAATATTTACTTTTTCAATATATTTTCTGGCATTTATAATAATTGAAATTTTTAATGCAAATTCCCCACCTTTAGCTTTTACAAAAGAAACTTTTTTCTTTAAAACCAAATTCTTTTTGGAATATTGTTTTGCTAATGCAACTATTGTAACAATAAATAATATTACCAATAAAGGAAATAACCAGTTTGTTTTTATAATTATTTTTAGGTTTTCTCCTGGTTTGATTTCTTTATTCCATGTATAATAAATAATAAAACCTTTTCTTTCAACAATGTCTGGCTGAAGATTAAAACTTGTAAATAATCTTGATAAGATATTTTTTTTAATGACTGTTTGTGATTTTTCTAAAACATTTCCTTCATTAATTTTTTCAATTGTTTTAGTAGTGATAATAAAACCAAGATCATCTTCTGTTGTTGTAACAAGATTTTTCTCAACAAATTTTATCGTTCCTTCCACATCTGCTTTTTCTTCTCCTGCAGTTATTTTAGCATTTAAAGTATAAAATCCTGCCATTAATTTTTTGAAATCCTCTTTGTTTAATTGCACCTCAAAACTTTTTTTCTCATTTGGTGCTAATGAAAAAGTTTTTTCAAAATTAAAAAAAGGTGATGTGAATTCTGCATTAATTTGGTCAAAATCAAAATTTACTTTATTATTAATATATATATTAAGAGAGCTTGTACTTGAATCAAATTCGTCAGCGCCAATTTCAAAAGAATCTTTTAAATCCATTATTTTTACTGTTAATTGTTGATCAATTTCAGAATTATCTTGTCCTTTGATTGTATATGCGAAAGTGTAAGGACCATTAATTTTTAAATCTCCTATAGGAAAAATTCTTAACATTATTTCTTTTGTTTCACCATGATTAAGAGAAATAGTTTCAGGACTTATCATGAATCCTACTAAATTGTAAAATTTAAATTTATCTGGTTCTCCTAAATTAGTTATTTTAATATCAAAAACAGCAGGCATATTAATTCCTTTGATTAAAACTTCATTTGAACTTTGTTTTTCAATATTAACATTTATTGCAAAAATTGATGGAAGAATTAACAAAATTATGATTATTGAGATTAATGTCTTTTTCATTTGAAAATAAAAGGTAATTTCTATTTAAAGATTTCTGTTAATTTAAGTATATTTACTTTTTTCCTTCTAAATCTAAGTAAGCTTTAGCTTCTGTTAGAAATTCATCACATTCTTCAACTAATTTGTCTTCAAATTGGTCGATTCTTGAAGGAATAACCCATTTTTCATAAATACTTCTTAAAAATTTTTGAATATAACTTCTTTCAAATTTTCCCTGATAATCTCTTATAAGAGTTCCTTTAACTTTAATCTCTACGCTTCCTTTATTTGTTTTTATTTTTTTGTTATCTCTACTTATTTCTATATTCTTTAATCCAAGTATTCTAAAAGCGACCTCAACTTTAAATTTAAAATAATCTGTGACTTTTTTTGTTCCTGTCCATCCAACATCTATATTTTTTGCAGAGCCTTCTAATTTTTCTATATATTTATCTTCCATAATAAATAATCCTGTTTCATCTGTAAGCCAGTCATAACAAAACTGGTAGAAATCTTTAAATAAAAAGATTCCAGTATATTTCATCTTTGTTGAAAATATTAATTCTTTTTCTGCCATAGTATACTCTTTTATGGAATAACAGAAAGATTATTTAAATATTCTTCGGAATCAATATTTATGTTGAGTTCATACAGGACTCACAAACTAATGTCCCATCTATTTTACAAATAGCACCCTGCTGGCCACATTCTTCACAAATTCCTTCACGAATGATTCTTTTTTTTGCTTTTTTTATTCTTTTTAATTTCTTTGCTTCTTCTCTAATTTGTTCTGATTCTTTTAATTCTCCATATAATTCTGGATGAAAATTTAAAATATCTTTTAATGTAACCATTCCTACAAGTTCTTTGTCTTTAATTACTGGAAGCCTGTAAAATTTAACTTTCTTCATTTTCTTTACAGCTTCTTCAATTGTAGCAAAAGGTTTGATTGTTGCTATTTTTTTTGGAGAAATATCAATTGCTTTTATTTTTGATAAATCTTCTTTTGATTTTTTAATTAATGCCCATAAAATATCTCTGTTTGAAATAAATCCTACAAGTCTTTTTTTATTTACAATTAATAAACTTCCTAATCTTTTTCTTACCATTTTTCTTGCACATTCTAATAAATTTGTCTCTGGCTTAATTGTAACAGGTTCTCTTGTCATTACATCTGCAACTAATATTTGCTTCATATTTGCATAATGAGCTTTTTACTTATAAATTTTATTAATTAAAAGTCGTATTTTCTTTATTACAATAATCTTTAAATATGATGATGAAGAAAAATTAATATGGCAGAAAAACCAGTTGTTCTAATGCCAGAAGATATTCAAAGAATTATGGGGAAAGATGCACAGAGAAATAATATTCTTGCTGCGCGAATGGTTTCTGAAATGGTTAAGACAACACTTGGACCAAAGGGGATGGATAAGATGCTTGTTTCTCCTATGAATGACATTATTGTTACAAATGATGGGGTTACTATTCTTAATGAAATGCAGATTGAGCATCCTGCGGCGAAAATGATGGTAGAGATTGCTAAGACACAGGAAGATGAAGTTGGTGATGGAACTACTACTGCGGTTATGATTGCTGGGAAACTTTTGGAAAATGCTGAAAAGTTGCTTGATATGAAAATTCATCCTACGGTTATTACAAAGGGTTATAGAATTGCAGCTGAGAAATCTCAGGAAATCCTTAAAGATATTTCGCTGCGAATTACTTCTGGGGATGAAGATGTGCTTAGACAGATTGCTATGACTGCTATGACTGGAAAAGGTGCAGAAGGATTTAAAGAGAAATTTGCAAATATTGTGGTTAAATCAGTGATGCAAGTTCAGGAAAATGGAAAGGTTGATTTAAATAACATTAAGATTGAAAAATCAAAAGGTGAGGGACTTAATGATACTGAATTAATTTCTGGGGTTGTTTTAGATAAAGAGAAAGTTTCAGTTGATATGCCTTCTGTTGTAAGGGAGCCCAAGATTGCTTTAATTGATTTTCCTTTGGAGTTGAAGAACCCTGAGATAGATACTAAAATTTCTATTTCTTCACCTGAACAATTGCAGAATTTTATTAATCAAGAAGAAAGTACAATAAAACAAATGATTGAAAAAGTGAAATCATCTGGTGCGAATGTTATTTTTTGTCAGAAAGGAATTGATGATTTTGCGCAGTATTTGTTGTCTAAAGAAAATATTTATGCTTGCAGGAGAGTTGCTCGAAGTGATATGGAGAAACTTTCTAAAGCAACTGGTGCGAGAATTGTTAGTAATTTAAGTGAATTGAGTTCTTCTGAATTGGGAAGTGCTCAAATTGTTGAAGAGATAAAACATTCTGGAGATAGTTTAACTTATGTTACAGGATGTCAAAATCCTAAAGCATTAACAATTTTAATTCATGGAGGGACAGAACATGTTATTAATGAAATTGAGAGATCTTTGAAAGATGCACTTGGGGATATAGCTGCCTCTTTGAAGAATGGATTAGTTGTTCCTGGGGGAGGTGCTGTTGAGGTTGAATTAGCAAAAAGACTTAGAAGTTTTGGTCAGACTTTAAATGGTAGAGAACAACTTGCTGTAGATGAATTTGCTTCTGCATTGGAATTTATTCCTACAACTCTTGCAGAAAATGCTGGAATGGATCCTATAGATGCTTTAACTGAATTAAAGTCAAGACATGATTCTGGTGAGAGAAGTGCTGGGTTGAATCTTTTTAAAAATAAAATTGAGAATGTTCTTGAGTCAAGAATTATTGAACCTTATAGTTTGAAAAGTCAGGCAATAAATTCTGCGAGTGAAGTTGCGACAATGATTTTAAGAATTGATGATGTAATTGCTGGTTCATCTAAGGGAGGAAGCAAAATGCCTTCAATGCCTGCTGGAATGGGTGGGATGTATTAATATTATACTAATATAGCATAAACTATACATGCAACAATAATTATTGAAGCGATTATATTCTTCCAATTGAGTTTTTCTTTTAGGAATTTCCATGCAAATGCATAAATAAATATTGGACCCAGCATTATTAAGAGTGTTGTAAATATAACTCCTAAGTTTATGTATCCCCAATAAATTACTAATCTGTAAATTACCCAAACAACGCCTACAGCTAAAAACAATAAAATTGATTTTTTATCAAGTGATTTTATTTTTGCTTTTAATTCTGATCTGAATAATATAGAACTAATTAATAAAATAATAGAACATCTTATGAAATAAAAAGTAATTGGATTGTAGAAATTAAGTATTAATCTAGATATTATAAGTTCCAATGCAAAGAAAAAGCTTCCTAGAATTGCTGAAATAAAATATTTATTAAATTTTAAGTGATATTTTTTTAAATGTGAAAAAATCAATGCTACTCCGGCAATTAATGCAGGAATTATTATGTGTAGGTTTCTTTCATATAATCCTGCATCAATAAAAAAACTGAAAAAGATTGCGAGGATGATTACAAACATTGGCTCTAATATTTTTGCAGGTTCCAGATTGGTTACTTTTTCCCATTTCATTGAATAAAATGTAAAAAAATTTGCAGTTATTGCAAAGATGATTACAAGTCCGAAAATAAAAATATTTTTGAATGATAATGCCTGCGGATCAACTTGCCAAAAAAACCAAATAAAAGGTATCATAGCAATAACAATTGCCAAGAATTCTAAAGTGTGGTAAAATTCAATTTTTATTTTCTTTTTACTTAAAAGTTTTTTTTGGATAATTGTTCCTGTTGCTAATGCCACTGCTCCGAGAATTGGTATGTAATAAAGCATAAAATTTTCCTCTTTTATTTTAATTAAGAAGATGATATTTAAAAAAATTATTGTAATAAAGTGCGCGGACCGGGAATTGAACCCGGCTCACCTCGTTGGCAACGAGATATTCTACCAATAAACTATCCACGCTTGAATCTTATTAGAAATCTTAATTTAAAAATTATTTGAAACAGAAAATATGGTCCATCGAGGAATCGAACCTCGGTTTAGTCGGTGTAAACGACTTGTTCTACCATTAGACTAATGGACCGTTAAAATTTATACAGACTAAATGCTTTTAAATTTTATTATTGATGTTATTTTATGAAATTGAAAATAAAAGTTAAAACTAATCAGCCAAAGACAGAAGTTATTGAAAAAGGGGAAGTCTGGAAGGTTAATGTAAAGGCTCAACCTCAAGATAATAAAGCTAATGAAGAAATAATAAAGTTTTTTACAAGAATGTTTAAGGGAAAAGTTAGGATTATTGGAGGATTGAAAAGTAAAAAGAAAATTTTGGAAATTATTGATTGAAAAAATTTAAATAATTTAAATTTTAGAGAATATAATGGAAGTAAGTATTGTCATTCCAACATTAAATGAAGAGAAGTATCTTCCAAAATTGTTGAAGAGTATAAATAACCAAACTTTTAGAGATTATGAAATAATTATTGCTGATTCTAATTCAAGTGATGATACTGTTCAAATAGCAAGAAAATATGGTGCTAGAATTGTAAAGGGAGGGATGCCTGCTGTTGGAAGAAATAATGGAGCGAGAGTAGCTAAGGGAAAATTTATATTTTTCTTTGATGCAGATATTATATTACCTAAAGATTTTTTAGAAAAAGCTTATAATGAAATGCAAGAAAGAAGTCTTAAATTGGCTACTTGTAAATTCAAACCCTTATCGGATTTATTAATTGATAAAATGATGTATGATTTTGGAAATTGGTATCTTAAAATTCATCAAAATTCAAATGATCCTCATGCAGGGGGTTTTTGTATATTAGTTTCTAAAATTCTTTTTGAAAGAGTTAAAGGTTTTGATGAATCAATAAAATTAGCAGAAGATAACAATTTTATTAAAAGAGCCTCTAATTTTAGGCCTTTGAGATTTCTTAAAACAACAGAATTTTATTTAAGCACAAGACGATGGGAAAAAGAAGGAAGAGTCAATTTAACTTTGAAATATTTGAAAGTAGAATTATATAGAAAATTTGTTGGTGAGATTACAAAAGAAGGATTTATTGTTTATGAATTTGCAAATTTTGAAAAGAAAAAAGTTTTAGCTAAAAATAAATTAAAAAAAATTAAGTACCAAATTATACAAAAATTATTAGTAACATTTATAAGTATAACATCTATTTTTTCACTATGAATAAAGACAACAAAAATCAAGATATTCCTGAAATGAATATTGACAGAAAATATTCTACTAAAAAATCTGTAATTCCTGAAAGTTCTGATAAAATTAAAAAAGATATGGAGAAAACAAAAAAAGAACTTGAAAAGTTGAAATCTTTTATTGTGAAAAAATATTCTTATACTCAATCAGTAAGTATTTTACCGCCGGTATCTGTTAAGAAATTTATTGATGAAGAAGAAGTTCCAAAAGAGACTGAAAAATATGTTCATCTTTATGTTATTGTTCCTGAAGAAAAGGTTAAAGAAATTCCAAAGATGAAACAGGAAATTATTAAACAAATTGGAAAGCAAAAAATTTGGATACAGATTAAAACTCCTGTTGATGTATGGGGAAATTGTTTGGACAGCAAGTTTGAATTAGTGAGTGCAATTGCAATGTCTTTTCCACTTTATGATAAAGGAATTTTGGGTGCATTGAGAGTTGCTGAGATTCATAAGTCATTAGTCTTACAAAAATTTGAGAGATATGTTGTTAGTTATGTTATTGGAGGTAGTTTAGTTAGGGGAGAGGCTTCTAAAGATTCTGATGTTGATGTTTTTGTTGTTATTAATGATACTGATGTTAAAAGAATGCCGAGGCTTGAATTAAAAGAAAGATTAAGAGGAATAATTTACCAATATGTTGCTGAAGCTTCTTCTTTGGCTGGTGTGAAGAACAAACTTGAGCCACAGATTTATTTATTGACTGATTTTTGGGAAGCTGTTAAAGATGCACATCCTGTTATTTTTACTTTTATTAGAGATGGAGTTCCTCTTTATGACAGAGGAACATTTATGCCTTGGAAAACTTTATTGAAAATGGGTAAGCTTAAGCCTTCTCCAGAAGCAATTGATATGTTTATGTCAATGGGAGATAAGGTTGTTTCAAGAAGTAAAAAAATTCTTTTGTCTGATGTTTTTACAAATATTTTCTGGGGTATTACAACTCCTGCACAGGCACTTTTGATGCTTAATGGATTACCTCCTCCAAATGCTAAGAAAGAATTAGTTTCTGATTTTAAGAGAGAATTTTATAATAAAAAAATGATTGAGAAAAAATATATTGATTTTATGGAAAAAATAGTAAATATTTGGAGAGATTATGAACATGAAAAAATTAAGGAAATTTCAGGAAAAGAAATTGATAAGTTGCTTAAGGATACTCAGGATTATTTGAAGAGGTTAAAAGAACTTAGAAAGGAAATAGAGAAACGAGCTCAGGAAAAGACAATAGAGCAAATTTACAAAGATACTTTTAGTATTTTAAAAACAATGATTGGCAATAAATCAAAAGATAAGATTATTTCTGAGTTTGAGAAAAATTTTGTAAAAAAAGGAAAGTTTGCTCCACAACATTTGAGAATCTTGAAAAATATTGTAAGTGCAAGAGCTGATTTTAAGAAAGGAAAATTAAATTCTCATAAAGTTGATGAGGCAAGAAAAAATGCTTCAATTTTAATTAATGATTTGATTGAATACAATCAGAGATGTGAATTAGTTCAAAAGAAAAATGAGAAATAATTTTGTTAAGAAACTTTTAAAAAATATCTTTCTTTAATTTAAATATTTAATTTAATAATAGAGGTAACTATGTCAGATAAAAGAAAAAAGTATAAGATAGATTTTAAATATAATCTTAGTGTGTTCTGGAGTTTTTTGAAGAAGTATAAATTATTGTTCGGATTTCTTTTGTTCTTAATGTTTTTGAGTCAAGGGAAAGATATTTTAGATAAATTTTTATTTAAAGTAATTATTGATAAAGGAACAGAGTTTGTAGCAGGAAATTTAGCAAGAGAATTTTTTGTCAAAGCTTTAATTATTGTTGGGGTAGTTTTTATTGGGGCTACGGTTTTGAATGCGATTATTGCATGGATCAGAAATCATGTAGTAACATTATTTGAATCAAGATTGATAAGAGATTTGAAATATAAATTTTTTAATCATATAATAAGTTTAGACCAAAAGTTTCATATTAGTCATAAAACAGGAAGTTTGATTTCAAGATTAATGAGGGGTTCTTCTGCTATTGAGAGGATGACGGATGTTATTTTGTATAATTTTGCACCATTTATCTTTCAGACAATTATTGCAGCTACTTCTATAGTCTATTTTAATTGGGTCTCTGCATTGACAATTTTTGTTACAGCATTTGCATTTATTTTATTTAGCTTTTTTATGCAGAAACTCCAAGAGAGTTCAAAGATAGATTTAAACAAAACTCAAGATTTGGAAAAAGGAATTACTGCAGATTTTTTTACAAATGTAAGTTCAATAAAATATTTTGGAAAAGAGAATTCAATTAAAACAAAATATAAAAAACTAATAGAAAATAGCAAGGAAAAATTAATTTATTGTTGGAATTATACAAGATGGCTTCGCTTTGGACAAGTTCTTATCCTGGGAATAGGAACTTTTTTTGTAATTTATTTTCCTTTAATGCAATTATTAGATGGAAGTATGACTCTTGGAACTTTGACTTTTATTTATACTGTTTATGTTGGATTACTTGGGCAAATGTTTAATTTTGTTCATGGATTAAGAAATTATTATAGGGCAATGGCTGATTTTCAAGAACTCTTTGAATATGGAAAAGTGGAAAAAGAAATCTTAGATAAACCTGGTTCTAAAAAATTAAAAATTAGAAAAGGAGAAATTGAATTTAAAGATATTTCATTTAGTTATGGAAAGAGAAAAATATTTGAAGATTTTAGTTTGAAAATTCCTGCTGATAAGAAAGTTGCATTAGTTGGGCATTCTGGTTGTGGGAAGACAACTCTTATTAAATTACTTTATCGATTTTATGATGTTGATAAAGGTAAGATATTGATTGATGGGAAAGATATAAAAGATGTTAAACAAGAATCTCTGAGAAGTGAAATGAGTATGGTTCCTCAGGAATGTATTTTATTTGATGATACAATTTATAATAATATTGCATTTTCAAATCCAAGGGCTTCAAGAGAAGAAGTTATGAAGGCAATTAGATTTGCACAATTAGAAAAGATAATTGACAATTTTCCAAAAAAAGAAAATACAATTGTTGGGGAAAGAGGTGTTAAACTTTCTGGTGGAGAAAAACAAAGAGTTTCTATTGCAAGAGCTCTTTTGGCTAACAAGAAAATTCTTGTTCTTGATGAAGCAACTTCTTCTTTGGATTCTCAGACAGAATATGATATTAAAAGAGATTTGGATAAATTAATGAAAGGAAGAACTTCAATAATAATTGCCCATAGATTGTCCACAATAATGCATGCAGATAAGATTGTTGTCTTAGAAAAAGGAAAAATTGTTCAAATGGGAACTCATAGGCAATTAATTAATCGTAGAGGAGAGTATAGAAAACTATGGAATTTGCAGAAAGGTGGTTATATTAAGTAACTCAAAACTTTTAAAAACTAAATTTCTTGATAATATTTATGGTTAATGGAAAAATTGTTCAATTCAGACGTGGAAGACATACGATTCATGAAAAGCATTTTTTGATAGAAATAGACGGAGTTAAAAAAAGAAAAGATGCTGAAAAATTTGTTGGAAAAGAAGTTGAATGGAAAAGTCCTGCTGGGAAAATAATCAAAGGCAAGATTTCATCTGCTCATGGAAATAAAGGTGTTGTGAGAGCTATCTTTGAGAAAGGTCTTCCTGGACAAGCTGTTGCAACTAAAGTGGAGATAAAATGAATAAAAAATTAACAATTATATATAAGGATAGAGAAATTAGTTTAGATGAACTTGAAGGACTTCAAGATATTGACGTTTGTTCTCAAAAGAGAAATTATAGGGTTGTTTCACTTATTCCTTTAACAAGAGCATGGAATCCTGTTCCAAAAAGTTCTTTGCGAGAAACAGTTTTGAATGAATTTAAAAAATCACAAATAAAATCCCCCGATTATAGTACATATTTTATAAAAATTAGTGAATTTAATTAAAATGGCATCATTAAGAAAAGCAAATGCGTATTCAAAGAGAAAAGTTGTTCCTTATACTAGAGTGAGTAAGAGAAAAGGAAAATCTTATGTAAAAGCAGTTCCACAACAGAAAGTTGTAAAATTTAATATGGGTAAAGAATCTTTATTTAGAAGAGGAAAGCTTCCTTATCAGTTGACTCTTGTTACAGCAGAAAAAGTTCAGATTAGACAAAATGCTTTTGAAGCATGCAGACAATATTTAAATAAAAAATTAGATAAAGAACTTTCAGGACAATATTTCTTTAAGATTATTCCTTTTTCACATCATATTCAGAGAGAGAATAAAATGCTTACTGGAGCTGGGGCAGACAGAATGCAGACAGGAATGCAATTGTCTTATGGAAAAGCAGTGAATAAATCAGCAATTTTGAAAAAAGATGGAAGACTTTTCTTTGTTGCTGTTCAGACTCCAAAAGCCGTTCAGCTTGTCAGGAAATTATTCAAGCAGATAAAAGCAAAGCTTCCTTGTAAAACTAAAATTTTATATGAGTTAAAGAAATAGTCTATGAAAAAACTAGAAAATTTATTAAAAGTGGGAATCTTATGTGGATTAATTCTTACATTTACAGGAATTGCTATTGATAACAAATATATAACTTATGCTGGAGGGGTTTCAGGAGGTGTGAGTGCTGGAATTGTTTATGGTTTATACCTGCATTCAAATTATAAAGGACCTAAAAAAGAAGATTAAATATGTTTAACTTCTAAGTGATAACAAACAGAAAGATTTATAAAGTTGAATTCTTGACAAATATTATGACAAATGAATCTACACCAGAAGAGAAAGAAAAAGGTAGAGCAGAAAATGTAAAAAATACTTTAGAATATAAATTACTTCAAAAGATAGTTGGAGGTAATAATGTTAAAGCTAATCCTTTTTTCTATGGTCAATTAGGAGTTTCAGGAGGAGAACAAACTTATTTAGAAGCTATGATAAGTGAAGGAGCTGATAAAGAAAGAAAAAGAATTTATGCTGACCGAATAAAAGAAAAAACTGCTTTAGGTTTAGCTGAAGATCCTGCTTATCCTACAAATTATGATGTTGCTAAAGGTTTTAAAATACAACTTATGCAAGTACAAAGTATTGCTAAGATTGGAGAGTTAGAAGAACATGCAAAAGCTGTTGGAGCTAAATTAGATTTTGAAGTTCCAGAAGAATTGAAAAATTATATTAAAGCAGAATTAACACAAAAAGCAATGACTGAGAATGGAAAAATTGATGAAAGTAAATTATCTGAACAAGAAAAAGATGCTTTAGGAATATATGGTGTATTAACTAAAGCTTATGAAAGGGCTATTTCATTAAATGTTAGTCAGTCAAATTATTTTGCTGACATTAACAAAGCAGGAACTCAAATTGCTGATAAATATAAGAAAGAAGAAAAAGCAACAGCTTAAATTTAACTAATTATTTCATTAACTAATCGTGCTATTACCTCTAAAAATTCTTCTGTTTTTGCCTGCCAGTCATCAATTTCCACACCTTTCAAATCTTTTATTTCACCATGGGCAATTTTTTTGTGAAGCATTAACAAATCTCTAAACCAGATAACATATTTTATTTTTAATCTTTTCTTATTAACAAATTTTTCTTTTAAGAATATTGGAATGTGTTCTGGAGAAGGAGGAAAAACTTTTGAGGCAATTAAAGCAGCGTGAGCAGAATCGACCATTGCCCAATATAAACCTTCGATTGTATTTAATTCAGAAGCTTTGCTTCTTGCAATATGCATTGGAGCTCTTTGAAGACAATTGTAAACTGCCTCGGGTGTTGCATTTATTTTCCCCTGAACTAATAAGAATTTCAAGGGTTCAAAGAAACCACCAAAATCAATCATTGATTCACCATTTCTTATAACATTTAAAACAACAGGGTCTCCTTTCATTAAATCCTGCCACCATGTACTTAATTTTATTGTATTAATATGAAGTTCACTTTGATAAGGATTTTCTCTTAAGATTTTATCAAGTTCTTCTCTGTACCATGCAATTAATTCCTGATCCCATTTTACTGAAGCATCATCTATTATAATTATAATATCTATGTCAGAACCTACTGCTCTTGTTTTTTTTGCAGTTGAACCAAATAATACAATTGATTTAATCATTTTGTTAAATTTTTCATAAACCTTATCTGCAAAGTCCATTGCAATATCATGGGCAGTTTTAAGTTTCAAACTTGGAATATTTTTTTTATCAATTTTAGATTTCTTTTTAACAGATTTTCTTTTTTTTGCTGAAGTTTTTTTATTCACCATCTTTTAATTTAATAATACATTTTAGTTTTTAAATTTTAGCAATTTAGTAAAGAAATGTTTTTATAGTCTAAGAAATTTATGTGAGTAGTACCTGAAAGGAGGTGATAAAATGGTTAAAGCTAAGATGATGAATGAAGTTTCTTTTGCTAAGATGGTTAAGGAACTGAATGCTCTTGGGGAACTTATTCGGACGCGACAGGAAGAGAAGCAGGCAGTGATAGATGAGTTTGATAAAGAACGTTCTAGATTTAAGAGTGGGAGAATTTCTGAAGATACAATGAAATCTTCTGTTAAGAAATCTAATAAAGAGTTCAGCAGAATTAATAAGAATATAAGAGAAGCAATTTCTAAATCAAATAAGTTAGGAATGAGAATTAGAGAGTTTGTTGGAAATCAATCTCCTAAAGTTTTTGTTGCTAAGGTTTCAAGTGTAATGTTGAGAACTGCAAAGAAGAAGATAGTTACAAAAAATAAATCGCGTTCTAAGAAAGTTTCAACAAAGAAAAAATCTGCAAAAATTTCAAGAGCAGAAGTTGCAAAAGAACTTAAACAAGAAAAAAAATTAAGGAGATAATTTTATTTTTATTTATTCTAATCCTATTTGCAAATTGTATAGATGATAATATTTTCCTTTGTTTTTCATAAGTTCCTGGTGGTTTCCTTTTTCAATTATTTTTCCTTTATCTAGGACAATTATTTTATCTGCATGTTTTACTGTTGAGAATCTGTGTGCTATAATTATTGTTGTCCTGTTTTTGATTAATTTTTTTATTCCTTCCTGAACTATTCTTTCTGACTCGGCATCAAGAGCAGAAGTTGGTTCGTCCAAAATTAAGATTTTTGGATTTTTTAGAAAAGCCATTGTTAGTGCAATTCTTTGTTTTTGCCCCATTGAGAGTTTTATTCCTCTCTCACCTACGAGAGTATTATATTTCTTTGGAAGTTTCATAATGAAAGTATGTGCTCCTGCTGCTTTTGCTGCTTCTGTTACTTCTTTGTAAGTTGCTTTGGGTTTTGCATATTTAATATTATTAATTAGTTTGTCATTTAAAATACTCAAATCTTGGGGAACTATTGCAATTTGTTCTCTTAGCCATTGCAAGTCTAATCTTGAAAGTTCAGTTCCATCAAAGAATATTTTGCCTTTTTGAGGTTTGTAATATCCCATTATTAATTCAGAAAGAGTTGATTTTCCTACTCCGCTTTGTCCGACTAATGCTACACTTTGTCCTGCATTTATTTTGAGATTTATTTTGTTCAAGACAAGCTTGTCTTTTTTATATCCAAATGTAACATCAGAGAATTTGATTTCTCCTTTGGCATGGTCTAAAATTTTATCTCCATGTTGCATTGATTCAGGAATTAATGATTTGAATTTTGTTATTCTTTTTATTGCAACAGATGATCTTTTGAGTGATTTGTAAAATTCAGTAATCATATATAATGGACTAAATACTAAATTGATATAACCAAAGAACATTATGAACTGACCTTGTGTGATGTTTCCTTTTCGCAGAAAAAAGATAGCACAACTTAAGAGAACAACAAAACTTAATGTGTAAACAATTCCCTGATAAAGTGATACTTTGTTATATTTTTTTGAGGAATTTTTTACTACAGGAATTACTTTTAATAAGTCATTTAATATTCTTTTTTTCTCTATTTTTTCCATTGCAAAGTTTTTCACTAAGAATGGATTGTATAATTTATCGTAGACTTTTCCGTATTGTTTATTTGCTATTTTATTTACTTTTTCCTGTGCTTCAACAACTGCTTTTGAAGATTTTATTGTTATGAGAACATAGACAATAAAAGATATTGTCAGAATTATAGATAATTGCCATTGAATTATGAAAATGATTATTATTGAAAATATTAGAACGATTGCTTGCGGGAACAATCCTGATAAGTTTGAAATTAAACTTTCGATGTGCCATGAACCTCTTGAGAGTTTATTGAGGATTTCTCCTGTTTTTCTATTTTTATGAAATGCTACTGGAAGAGTTAGGAAATGCCCGTATGCATCTGCTTCCTCTGTCCAGGCAATTTTTACTCCAAGAATTCCTCCACGGTAACCTGCTTTGTTTGATGCATAGTTTGAAATTAAACTTGCAGCTAACCAAATGAAAATTAATGAAAAAAGAAATGTTAAAGCAGTGTTTGGAATTATTGCAAGGTCAAATAATTTTCCATAAATGTAAGGAGTAGCGACAGATAGAACTGAACCAATTGTGGCAATTAATGAAATTGTAATTACTTCTTTTTTATTTTCTTTTAGTTTTTTTATTATAAATTTGTTGATAGAACTCATTTTATTCCATTGGTCTTCCGGACATTCTGCTTCCACCTGCTCCTTGTCGTTGTCCTCCGAGTTCAACTGGTAATTGGGCAAAACCTGCACCAAATGTTTCATAATTCATTTGAGGAAGCCATTGTCCTGCTAATCCTCCATAATACCCTTGATATAATCCTATAACCTGATTCCAATAAGGGCCTGCTCCAGTTGAATATACAGGAGCACCAAGTCCTTCAGCTGTTATTTGAAATGGAGAAGTTTTAAAGTGTTGCCACCATTGACCTGCTTCAATAATTTTTTTTGCTTCAAATCCTTCTTTGCCTAATTTTCCCATAATCTCTTTAAACGGAACATTTCCCATTTGCATTGGAAGTTCTGTATGCTCCATTCCAAAATTATCTGATAAATGAACATGTTTTACAAAAGGTGCTATTTTTTCTGTTTCTTTAATAATTTCTTTTTTTCCAAAGCCCTGTTTTCTCAACATATTTATATGGCCTACATCCCAGGTTGCTCCAATTAATTTTTCTGCAACTTTTTTTGCTTCACTTTCACTCATCCTTTTTTCTTCTACAGCTTTTTTAACAAATTGTTCTCTTGATTTTATTACAAGATTTTTCAAATCCTCACCTGTGCTTATTGCATGACCTACTGGAGGATTTTCAATGACAATCATTGGTGTTTTATTTGGATCTTTAAATTTATTAAAAGCATTAAAAGCAGCATTTCCAAATGTTTTTGAAGATTGATCTACTGCAAATTTATCAATTGGAACAAACATTTGAGGTGCAAGTTCATTTTTTGGGTCTTGCAACTGACTTAGAAGTTTATGCATTGCTCTTGACTGGCCAGAAATAGTATCTCCATATTTATTTAAATCTTCTTTATATTCTTCATTAATTTTTCTTAGTTCTTTTTGCTGTTTTTCAGTTCCATATTCATATGCTCTGCTAAATATTCCATTTGCTGTTTTATGAACTTCATGTATATAATTTTGGGCATCCTGAAATTTATTCCAAGCTTCTTCCTGAACAGGAGTTAAAACAGGCTTCTGTTTTTTCTTTTTTTGCTCTTCAAGATAGTCCATTAAATGTTTTATTTGAACTTCATTTTGAGTTAATATTTCATCTGCTCTTTCTTTGTTAAAAAATAATTGAGATATTTTGTTGTCCCATTCTGTATCATTTGCAATTCTTAAATTTTCTTCGGGAGAATAAGGAACTCCTTTTTCTTTAAATTCTTTTCCTGGATAATATTTTAATTCTTCACGAAGAGGAATCATTTTTCCTGATTCTCTATCTACTGCAATTAATTGTTTTGCTTTTCCTTTAATTCCTTTTTCTTCCCAGGGGATTTCTTTCCATTCTGTTCCTGGAATACCTTCTGATGAGTGAAAAACAACAGGAACATTTCCTTCTGGATTAATTTCATGACTTCTTTCAATTACATTAGCTATTTTTCTTTCAGAAGCTTCTCTGTTTAATTCACTAAATCCTTGCTGAGTAATTCCTGCTGAATCTACAACAGGTCCGTGCACAGAAACATCAACATTTAATAATTTTGCATGTCTTTTAACTTCCTTTAAATGTTGTTTTGGTATTGAATCAAATATTTCAGGACTAACCAATGCAAGTTCAATGTGTTTTGCTCCTGATGAAAGTTTGTCAGAAACATCTTTTATAATATTTGCAGTTCGGGGATCTGTTGTTAATCCTAAACTTCCTGAAGATACATTATATCCGGAAAAAACAGAACCATAACTTTTATTAGGGTCTAATGTAGAATATCCTCCCTGATAAATATTAGTTGTATAACCTCCCATTATATAAATATTTAATAAGAATTTATTAATTTAATGGTTAGTGCTTGGTTTATATTTTATTTCTTTTTTTTCAAAAAGATTTTCTTTCTTGCCCAATTCTTCTATTTCTTGTGAGGACGGAGAAACATATTTTTCATAAATTTGTGTTGGATTATTTTCTTGAGCATGTATAAATCCTGCTTCTTGTCTTTGAGGAAACTCTGTTTTTCCAAGGGATTCTATATTTGTTCTTTGTGGTGCAAAAGTCTGTTCTTCTGAAGTTTGATATTTAGGTTCTTCTTTCTGATTTGTAAAATTATATTTGAATTGACTTCCTTTACTTTCTTTTTCTGTAAATTGAGAATCTGTAAATCCTTGTTCTAATCTAACTGGAATTTCCTGAGAAATATTAATTTTTTCCAAAGAAGGAGAACTTTTCTGAATTGTTGGGGTTTTAATTGAAGTTTCAAAAAATTCATGAAAATTATTGTCTTCAATTTTCTCTATATCTTCAGGATTTTCATTATTTATTTCTTCTGCAACTTTTTTTAATTTTGATTCTTCAATATCTTCTTCTAATTCTTCTTTTTCATCTAAATTTTTTTTATCTTTCATTTCAAAATTAAAAATTAAACATAACTTGGCATACCATGAGCTTTTTTATAAACATTAAATAATTTTAAGATAGTTTCTGTTGCGGTTTCTTCTGCTAAAGGTCTTAGATGTTCTTTTTCAATAAAATTATCAAGTTTTATCTCTTCTTTTTTTGATTTAGTTTTACCAAAAAATGTTTCTTTTAAATCTTTTTTAATATTAGGGAAAAATTCTTTTATTTTTTTAGCATAATTTTCTTTAGGTTTTTCTTTTTTCTCTTCTGTTTTTTCTTCTAAAAAAAAGTTTATATCTTTTTGCAATTGTTTTAAACTTTCTGTTGTTGTTCCCTCGATTAATTTAAGAACATCTTCAACATCTGATTCTTTAAGTTCATCATTAATCTTTTTGATTTCATCTTCATTTAATGCATATGCCCTAAATGTTACTTCTGCCTTTCCTCCAAAAACATAATGGTGCTGGTAAGCAGATGTTTTTTGTGGAATTCCTCTAAACATAAAATCAACTAATACACAGGAATAATATTTTCTTTTTAATGTTTTTAGAAAACTTTCTTTTGTAAAATCTGAAGGTAATTTTCCTTCAAGAGCAGATTCTTTTACCTTAACTGCTTTTTTTCCAAATAAAGTTAATTCAAGGAGAATTGTATTAAATGTCTTCACTAAAGCGGGATTTCGAGCTCCTCCAATTTGTGATGTTTCAAGTTGCTGGGCTGCTTTTAGATATGGCTTTGCCCATCGTGAATAAAGTTTTAAACTATTTACCTGACTTCTTAAATATGTTTTTTCAATTTCATATCTTTTTTGTAATTCTTTTCCAGATTGCTCTAACCAAATATTAAATTCCTGAATTCTTGGAATCAAGATTCGTTTAACTCTTTCATTTAAATCAATTTTATTAACATCCGCTACATTATTTACAGACAAGAATGCATCAATTAATGTCTGAAAACCCATCTGACCCAAAGCCATTGCTTTAATGCTTGAATTGCCTTTTATTACATCTACTTTATCCATCCAGATTTGTTTAAGAGCAAGTATTGCTGCATTTTTTTTATCTTTTGATTTTAAATCATTATAATATTGTAAACGCATTCTGAATTCTTTTAAATCATAAATGATATTTAGAACACTTCTTAGAACAGTGTTTACATCAGCTAAGATTTTAGCTCCTTGTTGTTGCATTACTGATGCTCGTTGCCCAAGTTCTGAAAAATGTCCTGAACCTGGAGAAGAAATAAAAGAATCAACAAGTTTTTCTGGAGCAAATCCAAATTCATTCATTAAATCAAGAATAAAAAAATAAATTGGCTCTAAAGTTTCTGACGAGGAATCATAGACAAGATTATGTTCTCCTAAATCTTGAGGTTCAACTTCATCGGCTGGAATTTTATCTATAGAACCATATTTTTTTAATAATTCTTTTCCATTTTTTGCATAAAGCAAAGGACTAACTTTCCCAATAATTTGTTGAATTGTTGCCACCATTTTATATTGAAATTAAGGAATGATTGTTTTAAAAAATCTTCTAATATGACTAAATTTAAAAATAGTATATGCTTATTTATTTTATGAAATTCTTTAAATTTGGAAAAAAAGACAGGGTGCTTGATTTAACTGAACATTATAGAAAAAAGCAGAAAAAAATTGCTCAGGAAAATGCTTCGCAGGAAGATTCATCACAAAATGCTTTTAGTTTTTTAGGAAATTTAGCTTCAAGCAATTCATCTCAAGATAATCCAAATATTTCTGAGGATAGAAAGAAAAAACTTGCAAAAAGATTAAGAGATTTAACTAATAAGATGGAAGAAATTTCAAACCAAATTTATCATTTGCAACAAAGAGTAGAACTTTTAGAAAAGAAGACGAGGTAATTGAATAAATACTTCTAAACACAATAATATTTATTAATTTGATTTTAGACTAATTTTTATGGATAGGGAAAGTGCAAGAGATATTGTTGAAAATTTTTATAAAAGAAGACATAAGAAAAACAAAGTTGGATGGATTCCTAATGGAAAATTTTTTGATAATTTAATTGAAAGATTAGAACAAGAAAATAATGTCAACCAACATAATGTTTATCAGTTTTTAAGTCATATTATTGTTGATGAAACTTCTGAGGCTATAAGGAGGACAGCGAAAAGGAGAGGAGAAAAAGGAGGGTATAAAAAATTAGCAAATATTGAGAGATTTCTTCCTAGAGAAGGAATGGATGAATTATATAAAATAAAAAGAAAACAGGTGTTGAAAGCTCTTACAAGAAAAGCAAGTAAATTATTTTCTTGCTGGGGAGCATTTGAACCTCAATATCCTGCAGATAAAAATGATACAAGAAGTGTTTATGGTTCTTTAGCAAAATATTTTAGATAAGTTTTATTAACACTTATTCTTTTTAATTTATATGATTTCAGATAAAAAAATCAAAGCATATGTTTTGAAAAATGCTATTCATTATAATGGAAAAGCGCATCTTGGTGCAGTTATATCTGCTTTGTTTAATGAGGGTTTGAAAAGGAGCGAGGCGAAAAAATATTCAAAAAAAATTTCTGAAATAATTTTAGGAATTAATAATTTATCAGTTGAAGAACAGAAAAAAGAATTTAAAAAATTACAGGAAGTTGTTAGTGAAAGAAAAATTCGTGAGGGTTTGCCTGAACTTCCTGATGTAAAGAAATCTAGTGTGGTGATGAGATTTGCTCCTTCTGCTTCTGGTGCAATGCATATTGGTCATGCTATTACTGCATGTTTATCTTTTGATTATGTAAAGAAATATGGAGGAAAATTTATTGTAAGAATTGAGGACACAAATCCAAATAATATTTACAAACCTGCTTACAAATTGCTGAAAGATGATTCAAAGTGGCTGTTTAATGGAAATGCAAAGATTGTTATTCAGTCAGACAGAATGGAATTGTATTATAAGTATGCAGAGAAATTGATTAAGAAAGGATTTGCATATATTTGCACCTGTTCTGGTGATAAGTTTAGAGAATATGTTAAAGAAAAAAAGAATTGTCCTTGCAGAAAATTAAGTGTTAAAGAAAATATAGAAAGATGGAAGAAAATGTTTGATAAAAAAGGATTTGCTGTTGGCGAAGCTGTTTTGAGATTTAAGTCGAGCATGAGCCATAAGAATCCTGCGATGAGAGATTTTCCTTTGGCAAGAATTAATGAAACTTCACATCCTCGTCAGGGAAAAAAATATCGTGTTTGGCCATTGATGAATTTGGCTGTTACAACTGATGATATTGAAGAAAAAATGACTCATATTATTCGGGCAAAAGAGCATCGGGATAATGCTGAGAGGCAGAAAATGATGTTCAAGGTTTTGGGAAAGAAATATCCATGGTGTGCTTTTCTTGGAAAGATTCATCTTAAAGGAATGAAATTATCTGCCAGTGAAATTACTAAGGGAATTAAAGAAGGGAAATATTCTGGCTGGGATGATGAAAAATTGCTTACAATACAGGCATTGAAAAAAAGAGGATATAAACCAGAAGCATTTTGGAAAATGGCAGAACATATTGGACTAAATGAAGTTGATAAGACTTTTGATAAAAAAGAATTCTTTAGATTGTTAGATAGTTTTAATAGATAAATTTATAATTATTTTTTGTTAATTAATTTAATGGTTCCTAGGAATTCTAAAAAAGGTTTTGTTTTAATAACTTTTATAATATTCTTTATCATTCTTTCTTTTATGATTAATATAAATAAAAAAATAATAAATAGTAATAATGAATCAGGTGAGATAATAAAAATTTATTATCGGGGATTGGCTTTTTTTAAGGATGATATTCCATGGGGATTGCGGGTTCATCCGATTTTGGAAGATGGAAAAGGAATTTATTATGAACTTCATTATGTCTTAGGTGAAGATGGAAAAAACAAGATAAAAATTTTGAAAGGAAGTATGGATGACATGAGCAAAGCAACACAAAATTATTTTGAACAAAATCCAAATCCAGATAAAACTGTTGATGTAGATAAAGAAAAGTTTTTGATTGCTGTTGATGCATTTACTAAAAAACATGAAGGGGAAAATTATTATTTATTGGATTTTTCAAGTAATTCTGTTGCATTTAAGAATTATGTTTTGAGTAAGAGTAATATTTATTAAATTATTAAAAAATTTCAGCAAATAATTTTGGATGACTACACTTTATTACATAAAATCCACAATGAACACTCACTTTTTCACAATACTTACAAATTTTTTTATAAATTATATTTTCATTCATTAAAGAATCTATTTCTGCGCAATTCCCTTTTATGGGAATAAAACGCTCTAATTTTGAACAATTTATTCCTAATTTTGCTCCAAGTTCTTTTTGATAATCTTTCTCTATAGGCATAAGAATTAATAATTCTTTTAATTATAAGTATTATTGAATTACAATTTGTATATTAAAGAAAATATTTTTAAATCAGATTTGATTAAAATTGATATGATTAATAAAAAAGGTCTTTCACTTGTTGTAACTTCATTAATAATTGTTGTTTTGGTTTTTGTATCTTTAGGAATTGTGTGGGTTGTTGTGAGAGGTATTGTTGAAGGAGGAGTTGAACAAGTTGATTATAATACTAAATGTTTAGAGATTAATATAAGAACAAAAGCTGTAGTAAATACTGATGGAACAAATTATAATATTACTATGTCAAGAACAGGCTCGAGTACTGATGAAATTGGAGGTGTTAAATTAGTTTTCTTTAATTTAGATGGTGAGACAAGTGATGTTATAGACTCTGAAGGGAATATAGCAACTTTGGATACAGTTACTATAAGTGTAGACGGAGAAATAGAAGATGCTAACAAAGTAGAATTTACCCCTTATTTTGAAGATGCTTCTGGAAGTGAAAGATTATGTTCAACACTTCATTTTGAATTTTAACTTTATTATTTCTTTTTCAAAACATAAATCTCATCATTTTTTCTAACTTTTTTTGGGACTTTTATTGCTATCTCTTCCCCTTTTTTTGCACTTTTAATATTCTTTTTGTTTTTTTCAATTGAATTAATTTTTGAATTGACAATTCCTGTTGTTTGTCCTATTATCACAATTTTATTTCCAACTTTTAAATCAGAAACAAGTTTTATTGATGCAACTCCTATTTTGTCATAATAATGAATAATTTTCCCAATAAAATGTTTTTTCTCTATTGCAGAACTATGTTCTGTCTTTGCAAAATCATCTGATGTTGGAAGACCTAAATAAAAACCAGAAGAGAATCCTTTATGATAAACTTTTTTTAATTTTTTTATTCCTTCTTCAATTTCTTTTTTATTAAGTTTTTTGTCTAAGGCTTTTCTATAAACTTTTACAACTGTATCTACATATCTTGGGTCACGATTTCTTCCTTCTATTTTAAAACTTTTTATTCCTGCTTTTTTCATTTTTTCAATAAATGGAAGTGTGCATAAATCTTTTGCAGAAAATATTTTATTATTCTGAACTTTTAATTCATTTCCTTCTGAATCTTTTACAAAATAAGATCTTCTGCATGGATGAAGACACTTTCCTCTATTTGCTGATTTGTTGAAAAGAAATTGTGAAGTAAAACATCTTCCTGAAACAGCAACACACATTGCACCATGAGTAAAACATTCAACATCAATTATTTTTGAAATTTCTTTAATTTGTTTTAAAGTTAATTCTCTTGCCAAAACAATTCTTTTTGCGCCTAATTTTTTATAAAATTGTGCTGACTTAATATTTGATACAGAAGCCTGAGTAGATATATGAAAAGGAATTTTATATTTTTTACATAATTGAATAACTGCCAAATCCCAACAAATTATTGCATTAACTTTTCCTTTAACTTTTTTTATTATTTTTTCAATTTTGTTTAATTCATTGTCATAAATTATTGTATTTAATGTAAGATATTTTTTAACTTTTTTTTGATTGCATATTTTTTCTATTTTTGGAATGTCTTTTATTGAAAAGTTTTTTGTTCTCATAGAAAATTCTTTTAATCCGAAATAAACTGCGTCTGCTCCTGCATTTATTGCTGTGATTAACATCGGAAAATTTCCTACTGGTGCTAAAAGCTCGTATTGTGAAGTTTTCATTTTTTACTTTCAATTATATCTTTTATTTTAAAAGATAAGAATACAAAAAATAACATAAATGCTCCGAAGAGTAAGAAAATGAATTTGAATGGGAGGAAAATTAAAAGGGTGGCTGAGATAATTTTTCCTAAGAAATCATTGACTTCTACTGTTGTATTATATGGGCCGTAGAATCTACATACCTCTTTCTTTTTTATTACATCAAAGAAATAAGCTTCTGTTGTTGGTTCAAGCATTGCAAGACCTACACTTGCAAGAGCTAATAAACCCAAAACTATGTAAACATTAGTTATAAAAAAACATATTATAACAAGAACTGCGGGAATTAAAAAACCAATTTTGAATATTTTTTTAAAACCAATTTTTGCTGTTAATTTAGAAAAATAAAATTCAAAAATCATTAATGGAACTGCTATAGCAAAAAGAAAATAACCAACCCAAATTGTTTCCAAACCATTTCTAATAATATAAAGAGGAATAAAAAGATATATTAGGGACCACCATAAATTAACTCCTCCTCCGAGTAAATAAGCATGAAATCTTTTTTTATCTTTAAAAAAATCTAAGAAATTTTTGATTACATTTTTATTAATCTTTTTTTGAATATTGCCATCTTTTATTTTTGATACTTTGAAAAGCAAAAATGCTATGAGAAGAAAGATTGCAGCAAGACTAAAAATTAAATTTAATCCAAATCTGTCAGAGATATAACCTGCTATTAATGGACCAATAACCCAAGCAATATTTGAGAAAGTATATATTAATCCCTCATTTCTTGAAAGTTGTCTTTCACCTGATTTATCTTTGACAATAATCCCAAAACTTGTAACTCTCAAAGCTCCTAATATTGTTATAATAAAAGCGAGAATTATAAAAAAATAAAATTTAGTATTTATTGCAAATAATGCATAAGTTACTGCAAAAAGAAGCAAAGAAAATAAATAAATTTTTGATTTGTCTGCTTTTTGTATTAAAGGAATAAAAAAGAAATAAGACAAAAAAGAAGTTAATGTTAATGCAGCTGAGATGAATCCTACAATGACTACACTTTTTAGAAAACTATCCATGTAAACTGCCCAGATTGTGCTTACGATTGCAGAAGATATTGATACAATGAAGAAAATTATAGAAAGTTTGCCCATGTTTGTTAAAGCAAGATTATCTTTTTGTTTTTTGAATACTATTCCCATTGAAGATATATGAAAGTTAAATTTAAAAACCCTTTTTCTTATGTATTTTTATGACAGCTAAAATGTGGAGTTATCCCCATTACTAAAAGAAGAGATTTATTTAGCTGTGCTTTGGATTCTGGAAAAAGTTATAAATTAGATTTATCTTTAATTAAATATGGTGGATGTAGTTTAATGGCAGAACGTGTGGTTGTGGTCCGCAAAACGAGAGTTCGATTCTCTCCTTCCACCCTTAAATAGAGGATGAAATGAAAACAGATTTAGTAAAAGGATTTAGAGATTATATTGGAGTAGAAGCTCAGAAAAGAGCAGAAATAAGAAAAATTTTAGTTGAAACTTTCGAAAAATATGGTTTTGAACCTGCTGAAACTCCAATTATAGAAAATGAAGAGTTTGTTAAAGGAGAGAATAAAGAAGATGAGGCAGTTAGTGATATTTTCAAGTTGAGAGATAAGGGAAAAAGAAAATTGGCTTTACGTTATGAATTTACGTTTCAATTAAAGAGGTTGGCTAAGAATAAGAAATTACCTTATAAAAGATATCAAATTGGACCAGTATTTAGAGATGAACCTATTCAAGGAAATAGAGGGAGGCAATTTATTGCATGTGATGCAGATATTATTGGAAGTTCAGTAAAAGATGAAGTTGAAATTCTTGCATTAGTAAATGACATTTTGAATAGATTAAATGTGAAATTCACAATTTTAATTAATAACAGAAAATTGCTAAATGAAATCTTAGATGATTTAAAAATTAATAAAAATAAGGATAAAATTATTAGAGAATTGGATAAACTTGATAAACAAGGAGTTCAAAAAACACAAATAGAACTTAAAAAATTAGGAGCAGATAAATTATTAAAATCAATTAATGAAGGTGAAAAATATTTTAATAAATTTGAAAGTTATAAAGAAATAATAATTTTAATGAAGTATTGTAAATTATTTGGATTTTCAGTAAAATTCGCTCCTTTTTTAGCTAGAGGATTGAGTTATTACTCAGGAACTATTTTTGAAGTTAAATCTAATATTAAAGAAACTATTTGTGGAGGAGGAAGTTATAATATTAATGGAACTCAATGTTTTGGATTTGGGACGGGATTAGAAAGATTATCAATTATTTCAAAATTAAATCTCAATACAAATAAAAAAAGTGTTTTAGTTGTTTCTTTAAATGAAGATAAACAGGCTATTAAAATTGCAAATGAATTGAGAAAAAGAGATAATCTTGTTTCAATCTTTTTTGGTAAACCTTCTAAAGCACTTGAATATGCTAATTCATATAATATTCAGCAAGTTATTTTTGTTGGAGCTCAGGAAGTTAAGAAAAAAAAGTTTAAAGTTAAGGATATGAAAACAGGACGAGAAAAAGTTTTGGTCTTGGAAAAGAGAAGCAAGAAGAATGTTATTATGCAGAGGAAGAAATAGATAAACTTAAATCCCTCTTTTTCTGAATGATTTAATGATAAATCAAGAAGAAATTTTAAATTTAATAAAAAAGTATAAAAAAATTAGTTATGCAAGTAAAGAAGAAAGATTATTTGAGAAAATTGGAAATGATATTAAAAATAGGAAGTATTTGACTAAGAATAATTTTCTTGAAATAGTAAGATGGAAATCTGTTAGAGCTATTAGGAAAGCTGAGGATAATTCTGACGAAGTTATTGAAAAAATTACTAAATTTGCATTTGAAGTAGATAGTGAAGAGATAAAGATGCGAGTTTTAACTTCACTTAATGGAGTTTCAATACCAATGGCATCTGCTATATTAACAATTACTTATCCTGAGAAATATGGTGTTATTGATATAAGAGCGTGGCATAGTTTATACAATTTAGGATTAGTAAAATATAGAAAAGATGTTTTTAATATTAAAGATTGGTTATTATATCTTAAGATAATAAGACAATTGAGTAATGATTATGATTTTACTCCAAGACAAATAGATAAAGCAATGTTTATGTATGATAAAATAAATAGAAAAGGTAATTTATACAAGAAATAAAATGCTAACAAAATCAAATTACTTATTGGGTTTGCAGTGTCCTAGATTACTTTGGATTACTAAAAATCAGAAAGATAGAATTCCTGAGCCAGATGTGATTGCACAGCAAAAGTTTGATGTTGGTTCTATGATTGGAGAGTTGGCTACTAAAGTTTTTCCAGATGGAAAAAGAATTCCAACAGAAGATTTTAATGAGACAATAGAGAAGACAAAGCAATTATTATCTGAGAAAGTTCCTTTGTTTGAGGCGTCGTTTAAAGTTGATGATTTGTATTTGAGAGCTGATATTTTATTTCCTGTAGGTGATGAGTGGGATATTATTGAAGTTAAAAGTGCTACTAAAATAAAAGATATTAATCTTGAAGATGTTAGTTTTCAGAAATATGTTTGTGAGAAAGCGGGTTTGAAAATTAGAAAGTGTTTTTTGATGCATATTAATAATGAGTATGTTAGAGATGGGGAGATTGAACCTAGTGAATTATTTGTTCAAACAGATATAACTGAGAAAGTTGAAGAGTTTTCAGAAGGAATTGAAAAAAGAATTGAGAATATGTTGAAGATTGTTGATTCTAAAGAAGAGCCGAAGACTTGTATTGGAGTTTATTGTTCTGACCCTTATGATTGTTCGTTAGTGAAAGAATGTTGGAAAGATGTTCCTGAAGGAAATATTTTTGAATTTTATAGAATGAGAAAGAAAAAATGTTTTGAGTTATATGATTCTGGAATTGTTAAAATTGAAGAAGTGCCAGATGATATTAAATTAAATGAAAAGCAAATGATTCAAAGAGCATTGTCTGAAAAAGGTGGTGAGCATGTTAATAAGAAAAAAATTAAGAATTTTTTAAAGAATTTGAAATATCCTATTTATTATCTTGATTTTGAAACAATTAATCCTGTGATTCCGAAGTTTGATGGAATGAAACCATATCAAAGAATTCCTTTTCAGTTTAGTTTGCATATTCAGAAAAAGCAAGGTGGAGAATTAAAACATATTAGTTTTTTGGCAGATGGTGTTGATGACCCGAGGCCTAAATTTATGCAGGCTTTGAAAGATAATTTAGGGGATAAGGGAAGTGTTTTAGTTTATAATCAGAGTTTTGAAAAAGGAGTTATGAGAGAGTGTGCAAAGGCGATTCCAGAATTTCAGGATTGGTTTGAGAAAAATATTGAACCTCGAGTAAAAGATTTGTGGGATGTTTTTAGGAATTTTTGGTATTATGATTCTAAACAAAAAGGTTCTGCTTCAATTAAGTATGTTCTGCCTGTTTTGAGTGATTTGTCTTATCAGGATTTGGATATTAAGAAAGGAGATTTTGCAAGTTATGAGTGGGAGAGAATTACTTTTTTAGAGAATGTTTCTGATGAAGAAAAAAAGAAAGTTCGTGATGCTTTGGAAAAATATTGTGAGATGGATACAATGGCAGAGGTTGAGATTTTGAGGAAGTTGGGGGAGGTTGTGAAATGATAAAAGATTATAGAAAGTGGGTTCCTGTAAAAATAGCAACAAACAACAATGGTTTCTATCCTATGTGGTATAATCAAAGAGAAATTTGGATGTGTAAAGTTGGTGAGAATATTGGTTGGGAAGAGGATGGGAAACATGTTGAATTTACTCGTCCAGTATTAATATTAAAAATTTTTAGTAAACAACTTTGTCATATTATCCCCCTTACTAAAGCAACTAAAACAGGAAAATTTTATTATTCTTTTGATGGAAAAACAGGAATTATTAGCACCGCATTATTAAGTCAATCCAGAGTAATTGATTCTTCTAGATTAATTCGTAAAATGGGGCGTGTCAGTGTAAATGATTTTAATGAAATAAAAAAGAGAATAAAAGGGATTTTGTCCCTTTAATTTTTCAGACCTTGCCCCGAAGAGCAAGGCGACATCCTCCAGATTCTATCTAAAGGAATTTTGTAATATTATTAGGATGGAGGGGTTTAAATAAGTTCTTTTTGACATAAAATGATATCTTTACTAAGTTTACCACAAAGGATATTTTAATTCTATAAATTAAGATTTTTTAGCACAATCCCCTCATAAATATTGAAAAAGTAGATTAAGAAAATATAATAGTAATTTTGGTAATAATTAATGTTATTTCATTTTTTGTATAAAATAAGATATCTGCATAAATTGGATATGTCATTTAAGATAAAACATCAAAGAGAAATATTTTATATTTCTTAAATTAGCCCCTGTAATTCAAATAATTTCTTTTTGACATAAAATGATATCTTTACTAAGTTTACCACAAAAGATATTTTATTATTTTCTAATAAACACTTTCTAATAAGAAATATCCAAGAAATGATTCAATAATAGCTCTTATTGATTGGTACCAAAAGTTTTATAAAAGATGCGGGTATTGTATTTCTATGGTTAAGATAAATAAAGATATGCTCAAGAAGTTACATAAAGAGGGCTTCTTTGATGAATTCAAATCTATTGAAGAAGTAGTAGAAAAATTGGACCAAAAAGGATTCTCTATTTCGGGTAAAAAAATCAGTTTACTTTCCCAACTTTTAACATTCTTATGTCAAGAGGAAATATTAGAAAGGCGAAAAGATGAAAGGGGAAGGTGGGAATATAAAAAATATTAAAATGGAAGAAGAAGTAAAAAAAGAATTTGAAAAAGTCTGGAAAAAAATTCAAGAGTTAGAAGGGAAAAGAATTGAAAATGTCTCCCAGCAAGAAACTCGTGAAAAGTCGTTAAGAGAAATGTTCTTAGAATTCAATCTTAAAAGCGATCCTGAAAAGACATTATTTATAATGCATGGAATGGAAAAACTAAAAAATATTTTTGCATTCTCAACTAAAGAGATAAAAGAAGGTTTCCATGAAATACGAGAAAAAGTTCCCAAGAATATAGCAGATAAATTCCAATCTCTTCATAAGAGTGGGTTCATTATGCCTGTAGAGATTACGGATAAAAAAACAAAGCAAAAATTTTGGAAATTGACAAATTCTGGAATTAAATTTTTAGAAAATAAAAATGAATGAAGAGGAAATTAAAAAAAGATTTGAGAAGATAGAAAAGAGATTAGATATACTTGAAAGCAGGGGTGAGGTAATAAAAGAAATTCCTTTAAATGCCCTCTTTGAAGAACAAGATGGAAAAATTATTGTAACCCGCATCGTTGGAGAAAGTCCTAAAGAGAAAACTAAGAATATTGTTTTACTAAGTTTGCTTGGATATAAACAAAAATTAAATGAATTAGAAGTTCTTTCTTCAAAATTAAAAGAAAGTGTAGCCACCCATACAGTTCCTTTAGAAAATTTTGCAACATGGATAAAAGAACTGATTCCGCAGTCAATTATACGAAAAGGTAAAGTGAAGATTAAGAAAATGACTTACAGATTAACTACATTT